>JAPYRM010000039.1 GCA_029941175.1 Halobacteriales archaeon | reverse complement strand
CCAGGAGGGGGAGAGAAGGGAGGGGAGATAGTAGCAGAAGGAACACCAGAAGAAATAGTTGGGAATATAAAATCATATACTGCACAATATCTAAAAGAAAAACTCAAGTGATAGAATACAAATATGGACGATAGGATGTATGATTTTGTAGTTGTTGGTGCAGGTCCTGCAGGGTCTCATTTTGCACATAAAAGTGCAGAATTGGGGAATGAAATCATAGTACTTGAGGGGGGAAAAATAGGGGCGCCGCTATCATGTTCAGGGCATGTGAGTTTGGACTTATGGGAATATATATCGGATAAAAATAAATCCAAATTAATTCAAAATGAGATTTTTGGCGCAAGGTTTCATGTGAAAGGAGTGGATGGAAAGGCCCATACATTTTATAAAAATGAACCCATTTCCAATGTAATTGATAGAATAGAATTGGATCGGTGTCTAGCAAAAATGGCAATCGATTCGGGTGTAGAAATAAAAGAAAGGCACACGGTGATTGGTGTCAAAGAACTAAAAGAAAAGGTAGTTGTCAAGGTGAGAGGCCCGAGTGGGAAAGAAGAACTAGATACAAAAATGGTTGTGGGATGTGATGGACCGAATTCTAGGGTTAGACGATCGTTAAAACTGCAGGAGCCAAAAGAATTATTGCATGGAATTCTTGGGTTTGATTCTACAGTGGATTTTGGGAATTTTGTTGACGTATATCTGAACGTTCCGAGATTCTTTTCGTGGAGAATACCAAGAGGAAATGCAGGTGTAGAATATGGAATTGCGGGGGGGGCAGATATAGATATAATAGGAGAATTTGAGAAATTAATTGATTCCCAGAGTGTTCAAATTGAGAATAGGTGCTCGGGGATGATACCAATTGGACCCCCCACAAGTGTTAGTACCAAAAGAGGATTTTTAATAGGAGATGCAGCAGGTCAAACAAAACCATTCACAGGAGGGGGGATAGTTTATGGCCTAATAGCATCAGAGTGTGCAGCAAATGTGGTTAATTCAGACAGAACGGAGACGATTGGCATATATGAACAGAACTGGAGAAAAAGAATAGGTAGAGAAATAGAGATGGGAAAATGGATCAGAAAGGGGTATTCACTTCCTCAAACGGTACAGAGCATGGGATTACGGTTTTTTTCTGGAGAAATAGGAGTCCATATGGATCGGCCCACGTCTTTGTTTTCGAGAGAACAATTCGAGGTCATGAAGAGTAGTAGAAAAGTGAAATGATGAAAGGCAGACTTTTTAGTAAAGGAAAGTGTCTGGTAAATTAATGGGCGTCCTATGTATCTTTGGTCATTCGTATGGGGATGTTCAAAGATCAGAAGAAAAAAATGAACAGGGGAGCGAAATTATTACTACCATTCGGGAATATAAAATATGCTCTAGATGTGGTAAAACTAGAATTTTAAGTGAGTTTAAAGAGGCCAGTGTTGATCCAGTAGGAGAAAATGATCAAGAACGGAAATTTGAAGATGCAGAAACGGATTTCGGGCTACATTTGGAAGATGGAATTGAGGAAAGTTTAGAAGACATTAGTGAAGAAATAGAAAAAGAATTAGTTGAAGAAGAGATAGATGAGTGGCCAGAAGTAACGGGAGAAGATGAAGGATTTAATGCAGAACTGCCAGAGTCATCCGTTGAGAATATTGAATTTGGGGGAGGGTTAATACCTAAATCTTTGAGAGGAGAAGAAGAAACAGAGGAGGAGGAAGTGATAGAATTTCCAGATCAGAAAGGGGAAGAGTTAAAAATTGAAGAGGGGGACAGTGAAGGAGGAGAAGGTGCTCAGGGAGAACTAAGGGGAAGGGGGAAAGATACTAAGACAATGTATGTGTGCGGACAGTGCGAATATCAAACTCCAATATATGAGTCTGCCTTAAGAAAGGGAGATATTTGCCCGGCATGTAAGAAGGGGTATATTGATGAGAGGTTAGTTGAAAGAAGGTTCAGAAAAGATAAGGGATAAAATTAAAATGAGAGAATATGAAATTAAAAGAGGAGCTACGCTAGAAGAAAGAGTAGTAGACCTCAAAAAAGAAGTTGAAGGATATTTTGGGCCGATAGATGGTACTGAAAATCGAGAAGGTCAAGAATTGTATGTTGTGAAAAATCCAGTGAACCCCATATTTAAAAAAGTGAGTATTGGAGCGGGAAAGTACCCAGGTAAGAAAGATACTCTTATTGTAGATTTTGAAGAGTGTCCAATAGCAGAAATCATTGCAGATGGGAATATAGAACTAGCTGCTGATGCGGTTACGGTGAAAAATAAGTTTTTACTTAAAGCGACTGGAAAGGACTCTAAAGCGCGACGAAAGGCTATGAAGCGAGAAGATAGTAAAAGAAATTAGTTTTTGTTGAAACTACTTACGTCTTACGTCCGATTTTTTGACGGTTGATTACAACTCCAGCAGGAGCAGCAATTATTTGATCATCTCCACTTAGAACGATATCTCCGCCAACTTCTTGTGCTACTTGATTCAGCTCGGTAGTAATACGATTCATTACTGAATCTTTAGTTCTTAGTCGAGTTATATCAGCAATTACTAAATCGCCGTCATAAATTTTGTCTTTAACCGCGATGACGTCTTCTATATCGTAAATTTCGGCAATATGAACTTGAAATGATTGAGCTGCTGTTTTCTCGATATCGTCGCTATCTAGAGATATGTAATCTTGAATGGTACGTTTTCCACTGCCAAGAATTTTGTGCACGAATCCCATAAATTAATAAAGCGCATGAGAGGGCATAGTTCTTACGGCCGGATTTTTATGTTAAAATTGTCCTAATGCATGGGATTTAAAGCATCAAATATGACAAATATGAAGAGTGAATTGTAATACTTTTACATCTTAAAATAAAAGAGGGGTCATGGTAAGATTTATTATACACGAAGAAAAGGGGCCTTTTAAAATACCTGCTAGTGACGAACCTACGTTTATTTGCATGTGTGGCTTGTCTGAGAACAAACCATATTGCGATAGTTCCCATATGAAAACGCTTGACGAAGAGGACGAAATCACTTATATATATGAAGGCAGTACGCGCTATGATGTGGACGAGGGAGATAGTTAAGTTGGTCAGAAAAAATGATAGAGTTCATCCCCAACATAGTGGATTGAGTCTATAGCTTTTCCAGAACTACCAAGCATATCAGTTTTAGATACAATCGATCGACCCAGACAAAGTGCTTTTTGATGAACCTCTTCGATGACTATCAATAGATCTCCAGGTTCTATTGAAGAATCCGCATGAGTTATACCAGGTTTCATGATGTCTGCACCGTTAGAAACAAAACGGATTGCGCCTTGGTCCACGGTGACGGTTTTTCTAGAGGGAGCATAAATATTTGCACCTTTTACGGTGAGAGAAGGCGTACTATCGACATAACATGCGAGAGGTTCTTTGTCTATTAGAACTAAATCAATTTTAGGATGGGATAACTCAACTAACTCGTATTTTGATCCGAGTAATTCGACTCCGAAATTGGATAGAATTGAAGATTCGAAAGCATGTATAGTGTCGTTTCGGAGGTTGTGCCTAGAGATAACTTGCATGGAAAAAAATAAATCAGGGGAGAGCTTTAAAATTTGTGTTATAGAATATGAACGAAAATAGAGAAAAAAATGGGGGAAATGAAGGGCCAGTTAAAATTTCAGCGGAGGTCTATAAGCAGATAGTTGAAAAAAGAGAAGCATTATTAGAGAAGTTGGGGATAATAGATCAATTTCCAGCAGACGTTATTGAAGAGGCGAAAGGGTGGGCAGATAGTAATAAAGAAGAAATCGCACTTGAACTTAAAAATAGAAGAGATTTAAGAGAACTTACTACTTGGACAACAGATCCAGCTAGCGCACAAGATTTTGATGACGCTCTTAGCATTGAAGTGGATGAAAAAGGATACAGAATTTGGGTTTATATAGCAGATGTAACCCAT
Organism: Halobacteriales archaeon; assembly: GCA_029941175.1. GTDB lineage: Archaea > Halobacteriota > Halobacteria > Halobacteriales > Hikarchaeaceae > Hikarchaeum. The sequence goes on along the minus strand of JAPYRM010000039.1, from coordinate 3,724 downwards.
TATGTGACTCCAGATACAAAAACCTGGAAACTGGCTATGGGAAGGGGTAATTCGACATATATGTCGGGGCACACTATCCACATGTTACCTAGAGATTTGTCAGAAGACGTTTGTTCTCTAGTTCCAGGAGAAGATCGATTGGCACATACTGTAGAAATGTATATCAACAGAGACACATTGAGTTATGAATCAATAGACATATACAAATCTGTGATTAGATCCAACGAACGGCTAACATATAGAGAATGTGAAAAAAGATTGGAAGATTCGAGTTTGCCATTACATAAAGAGTGTAAAAACATTTGTGAAGTAACAGAGAAATTACAGAAACAGAGAAAAGATGATGGATCCCTTGTTCTTAATCAAAATAGGGATCGATCTCACATGATAGTTGAAGAGTGCATGCTTAAGGCAAATAAGGCCGTGACCCATGAATTGATGTGGAATCGGGGGGTAGAAGCTATGTATAGAGTCCACCCACAGCCAACCCCTCGAGAGTGGGATTCTGCGTTGCAAGAAATACAAAAATTACCAGGAATACATATTCCATCTGTGGCTTTGGAAGATCCAAGAATTGCAGTAAATATTGCCATAGAATCAGCAGAGGGATACCAAATTGAAAAAATAAAAAAATCAGTGTTAAAAGTGATGCCAAGGGCCATGTATATGGCAGATCCATTTGGGGGACACCACGCATTGAACTTCGATGTTTATGGGCATTTTACATCCCCAATTAGAAGAATGAGTGATCTAATAAACCATTGGATCGTTCATATGGAGGAGATTCCTGAAAATATAGATGAATTATGTAAACGGGCGCAAGATATGCAAAAGACGTCTGAACAATGTGAGAGAGAATATGATCAAATTCTACGGGGGGAAGCATTAGATCCGGTGATGATTCGAGATCGGGGAATGGAAGTTATGAAAGAATAAGTAGGCTATTCTCGAGAGGGGGGGAGGAAAAAATAGCATAAAGTGGCTATGAAAAACAAACCTCCCAAAAATAGAAAGGCGAGGTCGAAAGAATAATTGTCTGCTATAACTCCGATCATAAGAGAAGCCAGAGCCCCAATACCGATGAAAATGGATCTTAGAAATCCCAATCCGGATCCCTGTACTTTAGAGGGAATAGAAGAGGCCAAGTAGGCATTATTCACAGGCGCAAGACCTGCACGCGTTCCGAGTAAGATAGAAAGGAGAATTAAAGGAATAGTACCGTGGACGAAAGGTAAGGACAGAAGACAGAGGGCATGTAGTGCTGCAAGGTATAACAATAGTCGTCGTTCGCCATACCTATCGGAAATTATTCCAGAAATGGGCTGAGATATTGCACCTGTGATGAAAAACACAGAAAAAATAGTTGTTGCCATCGTGGCGCTAGTGCCTTTCATGGTGATGAGGAACAGAGGGAAGAATGATGTGAATCCCTGAAATGTAAAAACGGACAACAGAGTTGCACTACTGACTAATAAAACATCTTTTTTAGACAACCCTTCGATAAGTAATTTGACGTTTTTAGAGAGCTCATAACGACTCCATGTCGAGGAAGATGGTGGTTTAAATGGAGAGCTCCAAAGTAAGAAAATTGCAATGATGAAAAGGGGAATGCAAAAAATAAATCCAAATCTCCACCCAAAATAAGTGGCCAAAATACCAGCAATAAAGGGCAATACTGCAGATCCAAAATTTCCTGCAGAAAAAGTGAATCCTAAAACAGTTCCATCATTTTCAGGATATATTTTTGAGAGAGAAGTTACGCGAGGGGTTCCAAAGAGCCCAGATCCGATGCCAAAAATTATACAAGCAAATATAAAAAAATTGAAACTACGAGAAAATGAAAAGAGAATAATCCCAAGAGCTCCGATCAGAATGCTCAAAGTGAGGATTTTGCGTTCACCGAAATTGTCTGAAAAAATACCAGCAGGGAACTGGACTACAGAATATGCAATCCACATTATAGTAATTGCACCCCCGGCTGCGGTTAAAGATAGATTATATTCAAGGATCACTCCTGGCAAAATAACAGGCATGACGAGACGCATGCCCAAAACTAAAAACCAGCCAAATGCCACAGAGACTAGAACTTTGCTTCTTTTATCATTTTTAAAATTTTGGAGATTCGAACCTAAACTTTGTGGAGATATTGAAGAGGGCATGATGGAGTTAAAATTAGACAAGAAGTGTGCTTATGAAGAGATAATTCATTCTTCGACATAATTCTTCGTATAAGCAAAATATGCCAATTGCTTGTTGAATACTCCATTTATTCGAATCCAATATTTGATAATACCTCCGCCCCAATCTAAAGAGGATAATGACTATTTTAATTATTGGAGCCTCTGGCTTCATTGGAGTAGATTTGGCCAACCACCTAGCAGATTCGGGCAACAATGTAGTCTGCATGGATGTAGCCCCAAATGAACTTTTAAACCATCCATCTATAGAATTAGTCCAAGGGGACGTAACGGATTATGAGTATCTTTCAGATTTGATCAGCACGAGAGACATTGGAAAGATTGTCAATTTATCTGCTATCGTGGGTGGAGCTTCTCATAAATTCCCGACTAAAGCGGTCGCAGTAAATTGCATGGGTTTTGATAACGTACTCCGCGCATCTGTTGAGAACGATATATCTCGGGTTGTTTGGACGAGTACATATGGCATCTATGGAAAATCCTATGACTATCCAGAGGGACATACTATCACTGAAGAATCAAAACCACTTCCTTCATATTATCGATATCCAAATGAAACTCTTTACGCAGCAACTAAACAACTAAATGAGCACCAATCACTCGTTTATGCGACTAACCACGGTTTGGGTGTTCATGGGGTTAGACCAAGCTTAGTGTTTGGGCCCGGGAGAATTCGCGGATACATAACATCCCCTGGAAGAAAATTTATGTGGGCAGCAGAATTTGTCCAAAAGGCCGTAGCGGGAGAAGCATGCCAGATAGATCTTTCCCCAGATGATCAGCTTAATATGGTTTATGTAAACGATGCGATTCGTCTGATCAGTCTCATTTTAGATTCTGAATCTCCTTCGTATCCAGTATACAATACAGGGGGCCACACAATTTCAGTTCGGAGTCTAGCAGCACTCGTCGAAGAACTCACGGGGGCATCAGTTACTTGGAACGAAGATGCAGAACCTTGGGGAAGACCACCGATTGTAAGTCATTCTCGGGCAGCCGAAGACTTTGGGTACGGTTTAACTCCGTTATCTGATTCGATTTTAGATTATATTTCTAGATTATAATTTTGGAAATTTTTCTATGTTTAATGCGCAGGTCCTTCTCCTAATTCCTCAATGTGAGGCCCCTCGTCTCTCCGGAGGAAAGAAGTTGCACATTTAATCCCACCACCATAACTTTTGGCGTAATCAAAATCAACCGGAATTGTTTCGACACCTCTAGATTCTAGGTTTTTGATTGTTTCTTTTGCCGCGCCATTGATCATCACCTTGCCTGGTTCCAATATTATCAGATTGCAAGGAAAACTTTCTCTTTGTTCTTTTTCGGATACTTCTATAATCTCCACGTTTTGGCTTTTCAACCATCGTTGTGTTTCATAATCGCAGAACCCCGGATATAATAGTACCAGTCCGATATCTACTGGCGCAAACCACATATCTAGGTGCATGCAATGGGCATCCCTCCACGAGAATGATTCGTGGGGGCCAGGTGGCCGTGTAACTTGTATATGCTCAACTCCAGAAGCA
>JAPYRM010000038.1 GCA_029941175.1 Halobacteriales archaeon | reverse complement strand
TACAGTAGTTTCGACCATACTAATTAGTTTTGGAGGGTATATTATAGTAATAGGGACTTTTTTGGACATATGGCCTGAAAGCATTTATCCCGAACTTACAATTTCGATGATGAATCGACTTGCAGATGTTATTGCGATTGTGAATTTAAGTGCTCTTTGTTTGATAATTTTAGGATGGTATTGGATTCGAAAGGGCTACATTGAAAAACACAGACGAGCGATGTTGACTTCGTTTGGATTGATAATACTATTTTTAATGCTATATTTGACAAAAGTAGGAGGGGGTGGGACGAAAGAGTTTATAGGCCCAGCATTGGTTCGGTATGTGTATTTGGTTATGTTGTCAGTTCATATTGGTTTGTCAGTAGCTGCAGTTCCACTAGTAGTGTATCAGGTGATTACAGGAATTACTAGAAGTCCAAGCGAGTTGCTTAAATTGAAATATCATAGAAAAGTAGGCAGAATGGGAGCGACTTCATGGATTATATCATTGAGCTTGGGGGTGATTACATACTTATTATTAAATCATATTTATGAATGGAAATTGATTGGAACTTAGATAAAACGAGAGATACTAGTTGTTTTTGAAGGGAAGTAAATAAGAACTGATTGTGAATGCAATTATAGTGAGTATTAGTAAGGATAGAAATCCATTGATTGGGAAAGTGGAAGAGAGAAAAATTTCCCGAGTTGATCTAGAGAAATGTGTTAAAGGAGAAAATGAGACTAAAGGGACGAACCAATTTGGGAAAACGTTCAAGGGTATAAACGTATCTGAAAGAAAAAGAAGAGGGAGTGCGACAGAGTTACTAGCTGTTATGGCACCGTCTTGAGATTTGGTTATACACCCCAATATGACTCCAACATTGCAAAATAAAAACGAGCCTAAAAATATGAATAAAATTAGAGTGAGAGGGATAGTAAATGAGAAATCGGTGAGTATTGAAGCAATTATCAGGACTAAGAGAGTTGAAAATAGACAGATTTTGAAAATTGTAATAGAGTGTGCTAAAAGCCATTCGGTTTGAGTGAGTGGCGTCGTAGAGAGTTTTTCGAAGAGGGACCCATCTCTTCCACGGGCAACGGTCATAGACATTCTAGAGAGAGGTGTGAAAAGGATGACTATGGAGATATAGCTTGCAACGTAATACGCAGGTTCTTCTGAAAATAAACCATTATTTTGGGTACCAACAAGAAAACTAAATATTGAGACCAAGATTATGGGAAAAAGAAATGTAAAGAAGACTGCTGTTCTTTTACGCAAGAATGATTTCCAAGATGCTGAAGATTCGGCTGAAATTCTAGTTAGATTCATAAGGCACCCTCCAGAGTATCGTCCATTAATTCCATATAGACAGTTTCCAAACTAGGACGGTTCCAAGTTAGACTACTATATTCCACATTTAGACTTTCAATTTGTGTCAAAAGGGGTCCAATTTGGTTTGGTTGAATGTTATTGAAATGCAAATGCCCATCCCTAAAGGATGGATAAAATTCTTTAAAAGAAGAAGATATATCCGAAGTTGTTTTGATAGTGAGTGTACAATCACCTCCAAACTTAGTAATTAATTCAGAGGGGGTCCCAGTCACTATTAATTTCCCATTTGAAAGTACCCCTATACGATCTGCGAGTCGTTCTACTTCGTGCATGTAGTGAGTAGTAAGGAAGATGGTAGATCCACTTGAAGCCATAGTTTCTATAAGATCCCAGATTTCAAACCTTCCCGCGGGATCTATTCCAGTGGTGGGCTCGTCTAGAAAAAGAATTTCAGGATCATTAATTATTGAAATCCCAACGCAAATCCTTCTTTTTTGTCCCCCAGACAACTCGTAAAATCTCTTATTAGATTGGGAAGATAGTCCAACTTTTTTTAGAATGTGGCGAGGATCGGCTTTAATCCCGTATAAACCAGAGAAATAGGTGATCAATTCGGAGGCTGTCAAATGAGTGGGGGGCTCGAAAGACTGAGGTAATAAAGATATTTTGGATTTGGCCACATTATGAGGTGTGTCATTTAAGATTTGGATGGATCCAGAATTAAAAGAAGTCGTGCCAGTGAGACAATTTATAAGGGTTGTTTTCCCAGCTCCATTTGGACCAATTAAAGCGAATATTTCTCCTTTTTTGATAGAAAGAGAGACCCCATCTACTGCAAGAATGCCAGAATATGATTTTTGAACATCGATCGCCCGAATTACATTCATTGGTTTTGATCGGAGGGGAGAGGGATTATGAGTTAGGATTTGCGATATAAGAAGAGATATTAAAATAAAGATCATAGGAAGTGGATGGGAGTATTAGAAATTATTAAAACACGAATCGAAATACGAGAATTTGAAAAAAAATCGGTGGAAATATCGGCTAAAAAGAAAATTCTTGAAGCGGGCAGGCTTGCCCCAAGTGGGAGAAATTTACAGCATTGGCACTATATACTTGTTGAAGGGGATGAAGAATTAGATAGTCTCGCTAGTTTGAGCCCCACAGGAGGTTGGGTGAGAGATGCAAATTTTGCAATAGTTACTACCACAGATCCAAAATATAATTTTAATGAAATAGATGCAGGGAGGTCAATAACACAAATGCAATTGGTTGGATGGGAAAATGGCGTTGGCTCTCGGATGTATACGATAAAGGAACCAGACCAAGAGGGGGCTAAACTAGCTTTGAACATCCCAGAAGAATACCATCTCACTGCCGTGGTGGGATTTGGATATCCTATAAAGAAAGTTACAGGGAAAAAAGAAAGAAAAGAGATAAATGAAATAGTTAGTTATAATAAATTTGGAACGCCCATTGAAATCTAGAAATCGCGTTTTGGTAGATTCCAGAAAAGTAGTGAAAGTGCAGTGATAAATATCAATGTTGAGAAACCATAGGATTGATGTGTTGACAGAAAGAGAGGAAGAGAAGATCCCGAGATACTAGTTAGATAAGTACCTACAAGAGGCCAAAGAGTACATCCTACGCAAGAAAAGACACCTATTGCACCTGATAGTGCAAATCGGTCGAAGTTAAGGACAGATCTATAAAATAAATAAGAAAGGGAAAGATAACCTATCAACTCGAAGAAAAGTGCATATATAGAAACTAGATTTCCACTGTAAAATAGGGAGGGTGCCCAGCCAGGAGGCATAGATGCAAATGCGACTCTTAAGCCGAAATCGTGATTAGAGATGGTATGGCCATGAAAGATATGTCCGGGGTCCAAGATAGAACTGAGATATGCTAGTACCACAAAATATAAAAATCCAAGAAGAAGTGCAGGTAATTTTCGGGGGAGAGGTATGTTTGTTGGGAGAATTCGGAGGAGAACGAAGATGCTAGAATTGATCCATAAAAATGGGTAAAGAAGAATCAAAGGATCGGTCAGAATGGCTCCTGAATAAAGAAGATAAACTATTATTAAAGAAAACTCTAGAATGAAAATGAATAAGAATAATAATAAAAGGTTGCGCTTGGGAAGAGACAATACCAGAGTCATAATAGAACTTCCAAAATGATAGATATCAAGAGTGCACCAAGGTATAGATTTGATGCGTGAAATGCCCTCATTGAAGTCAATCTAGAGGGTTGATAATGTGAAAGAATTATTGCCCAAAGAAACACTATGGAAAAGATAGAATTTACAGAAAAGAATAACAAAGAAAGTCCACTCACAGAAAGGAATAACAGAGCGGAAATGAGAGTTGCTCCAAAGTAAAACAAAATATGTTTCCTAGTTTTTGCATCCCCATGCACAACGGGAAACATTGGCAAACCACTTTGCTCAAAATCTTTTTTATAGGTCAAAGCTAGATTGTAAAAATGAGCAGGGGTCCAAAAGAAAATTAGTATTGCGAGTAAGATGGCATCGGTGGTGATAGCAGCGGTTGCTGCAACAGAACCGATAATAACTGGAAAAGATCCAGCAATTCCTCCGATTACTGTATTTTGCGCAGTATTTGGTTTAAGTAAGAGAGTGTAAATCACACTATAAAAAAGGATTGCAGATAATGCTAGGAAGGCAGCGAAGAGGTTTAGTGTTAAAAATATAAGAATTGAAGTACCGCCCAGGGCAATGCCAAAACACCAAGCGTTCGTTGTAGATATTCTCTGGGTTGCCAGTGGCCTATTAGCAGTTCTGCTCATATTTCTATCTATATCGGCTTCAAAAATATGATTGAAAGTTCCACTCGCCCCGATTGCTAGAATTCCTCCTAGTAAGGTTAGAACGACTGTATTGAGAGATAAAGAAGCTCTTGCACTAACAGCCATTCCTGCAAATGCAACTAGACATAAGAGCCACATTAATCTGGGTTTTGTTAAGTGGACATAATCAAATAGAGGGTGTTTAGAGATATATGAAAAATGAGCAGAATGTGCAGATAGGAAAGATGGAGACTTTTGCACAGGGGGTTCATCGGGCATGGTGAAAGATGAAGTGTGAAACTCAAGAGAGAAAGTGAGAGACAAGAAGAAAATTGTGAAAATTAGAAGATCCATAATTAAATTAAGGAAGGGTTCAAAAGGAATGGGAATAAGATTCGAAATTAGATATAAAATGACCCCAATCCATAGTAAAATTGTGACCCTATTAGAATTATTTCTGTGTAAAAAAATCGAGATGATTGCCGCAGATCCTGTTAAAACAAAGAATAGATTTGATAAGAAATGCAGAGGAGGGTTTAGGGTTTTAGCCATTGAAAATATATAGACACCTATGCATACAAAGGAAAGTAGATAAATAGAGAGAGAAGGTGCCTTTTCATTCACAAGTAAAGCTAAACTTTACGTCTATTTATGCACGACGAGTTTAGTTTAAACAGATGTTGGAAAAAATTCAAATTATTGAATGGAATAAGAGGCTGCTAGAGTGAGTGCAAGAGCGGCGCCTAAGCCGATAAGAATCAGATAGCTTAGCGAAGGAGGTTCGTATCTTAAATGTTGGAACCACCCTGCAACCAATATAGCTTTTAAAAGGGATAAAATGAGGATAGTCCAGAAGGCGATCCAATACATTGTCCCTAATAGGCCTGCGGATTCAATGAGGACTTGTATTGTTGCAGAAATGAACAGTGTGGCGTATATTATCGTGTAAGTTTTAAGTGATACCATTTTTTGATTGCCTCATAATATATAAAATAGGGGAAAGAGAAATAGCCATACGATATCAACAAAATGCCAATATAAGCCAAAGTACTCGATAACTCGGTTATCCTCCAAATATGCACCGTTCCAGGCGCGACCTATAAGCCAGATGCAAATTAGGAGACCACCAATTACATGGGCCCCATGAAGGCCGGTTGTGAGGAAAAAGGTAGAAGTCCTCACATTGGTCGAAAGCCACAAACCATGGTGAAACAGGTGATTCCATTCAATGCCTTTGTTCACTAAGAAACCTATCCCAAGGAGCAGTGTTGTAATCAGACTTATAACCACTCCGTACCTATTTTTTCGTTCGGCGGCGACAAGGGCCAAAATTACGGTAAAACTGCTGGTCAGAAGTAAGTAAGTGTTCATCAGACCGGGGAGAACATCGTCTGGAACTGGAGTCCAGTCCGTCCAACCATAAGCGACTCGAATGAAAATGGAGGTACCAATGAAAGCCCCGAATAAAACTACATCGGATGCTAAGAAAATCCATACACCGGTTTTTATATTTTCTACGTTTTCGAATGGCCAAGATTCCCCGTATCCACCTTCAGGGCCTTCGAATCTTTGAGCACCAAACCCAATCATAGAGACTGAGAAAACTAGTAGCCCAGTTAAGAAAGAGATGAGGTAAATTGGAGATGGAGAATTTCCCTGAGTATATCCAGAGATCCCAATGAGGAAGAATAGGACACCTATAGATATACAAAATGGCCAAATGCTCGCATGTGTTTCTACATGGTGGGCTGTTGTTTCATCACTCATGAGTAGACTCGCCTCCATCGGTTTTTATGTTATCCGGTAAGAATTCTAGTTTTCCATTTTCGTAAGTAGGAGTTCCTTCCCAGTTTTCTAGAGGTGGAGGGGAAGGGAGGGCCCACTCTAGTGTGGATGCGTATTTCCAAGGAGAAGGTCCAGATTCTTCTCCGTGAGAGATACTTACATATAAATTGTATAGCATCACAGCAAACGAAGATGCTAAAATGAATCCGCCTATAGTGGCCATTTGGTGCCAGGGTATCAGGGAGGGGGCATAGGTAAAAACTCTACGGGGGGTTTCCCAGGCGACGAATAATGGGAAATAAAGTAGATTGAAACCAATGAAATACAATACGAAACTTACCTTGCCCAAAAATTCATCGTACATCCTGCCGGTTATTTTTGGGAACCAATAGTAAATACCTGCAACCAGACCAGTCGCACCGCCAACCATTACATAATGGAAGTGTGCGACTACCCAATAAGTCCCACGGAGTTCGTAGTCGAGTACTACAGCACCTAAAAAGACCCCAGTGATCCCACCGATAATGAACAAAATCAATCCCCCAAATGCAAATAAGAATGGAGTGGTGAATTGGATTCTTCCTTTTATAAGAGTATAAATGAGAGAAAATACCATCAAATCGAAGGGAAGCGAGATTCCAATGGTAGTTATCATGAAAAGTGTTTTTACCTCAAGGTTGATTCCGGTGAGAAACATGTGGTGCATCCAAACGACAAAACTCTGGACTGTGACGAGGACGAGAGCGGCGATGAACCATTTTCTTCCAACAATTCGTTTGCCAGTGAAAGTCTGGAAAATTTCTGCCATTGCACCGAGTGCTGGGAAAAATACTATGTAGACTTCAGGATGGCCGAAGAACCAGAATAGATGAGTCCATAAGAGAGATCCTTGCGTTCCAGTAGATGAAAAGTAGGTTGTTCCCAAGATCCTATCAGCAGATAGAATCATTAAAGCTGCGAGTAGCGCAGCGAATGCGAATAGCATCATCCATACCGTTAATAGTATGGTCCAAGTGAATAATGGCATGTTGAATAAGGTCATGCCTTTTGCCCTCATGCGGTGGATAGTTGTAAGGAAATTAACAGACCCTGAAGTGATAGCAACTGAAAAGATAAATAGTGCTAAGACTGCAGACGTTGCACCAACTTGAGGAGTAAATGTAGGAAGATTAAGAGGTGCATATACCGTCCACCCTCCATCGAAAGTTCCACCTTGGAAAAAGGAGGTTCCAAGTAAAATTCCAGAGATTAAATAAAGCCAATAACTCAAAGCGTTTAGGCGAGGGAAGGCCAGATCCTTTGCACCTATTTGTAAAGGAACTATATAATTTGCTAATCCAAACGCAAAGGGAGAAAGGAACCAAAATACCATTATTAGGCCATGCGCAGTGACGGATTGATTGTATGCAAAAGGGGAAAGAAGTCCCTCCCCAGGGGCGCGGGGGAGCCAGAGTTGCAGTCGTATCAAGAGGGCGAGAACACCACCCATTACTAGGAAAAATAAAGAAGTTATAATGTAGAGAATTCCAATATCTTTGTGATTTGTGGTTACTAACCAGCGTTTGATAGAACTCATGGGAGGAAGCCCATGTTCGTCGGAGTATCCACCGTCAGTTTGTAAAATTTTATTCATAGTTAACTACCTTTATTTTTAGTTTTATTCCACTGTTCGAATTCCGAATTTTCTAGTATTATTATGTCTGCCTTCATGTAAGAATGGCCAGCCCCGCAAAGCTCATAGCAAGCGGAATCATACGTTCCTGTAGATTCAGCCAGGAACCAAGTTTCAGAGATTAAACCAGGTGCAGCATCTGCTTTTATGCGGAGATCTGGAG
>JAPYRM010000037.1 GCA_029941175.1 Halobacteriales archaeon | reverse complement strand
GTGATGAAGCTTCATATAATCTTATTATAGATAAAGAAACAGTAATTGAGTAAGAATTAAAGGGGCTATGAGAGAGCGAAGTGGTAGAATTGTATAAATCGAAGATGGGTAGTTCTAATTCTTTGCGGATGTAAATTCAGTTGAATGACGATTGTAGACTTAGCAAAGGAACTAATCGCAGTTCCAAGCCACGAGGGTGAAGAAGAAGTTGGCAAGTTGATTGAAAAATGGCTCAAAGAAGAAACAGATGCAGAAGTCTTACGGGATGGAATAGGGAACATTATTGCTCGGCGCGGGTCGGGCGAGGAGTTGGCATTTATTGGACATCACGATGTGATCCCTCCTAGTTTTGATCAAATGGATGGGGATCAGTGTAAAGTTTTTGAGAGGGGGGGTCGGCTTTATGGAAGAGGATCTGCAGATATGAAAGGTGCACTTGCTTCAATGATGCATTCGTTTAGAGACGCAGAACCAAAAATGGAATTAGTATTTGCAAGTTTTGTCGGAGAGGAGGTAGGAGGAAATGGTGCCCAATATGCCATCTCAAAGGGATTTAATCCTAAATTTGTAGTGGTGGGAGAAGGGTCAACAGGATATTCGAATGGAGGAATTACAGACATAGTTATTGCCCATAGAGGTCGTCGAGAAAGTCAAATTACAGTGTTGGGTGAAGAGGCACATGCGTCTCAGCCAAATGAGGAGAAAAATGCCATATATTTGGCAGCAGATGTGATTCAAGAAGTATTGAAAATACCTACTAAAGAGGTTACAATTGAGGGGGTCGAGATGAAAGAATCAGTGATAGTGACGAGAATAGAAGGAGGAACGGCAGCAAATGTCAATCCAGGAAAATGTACTTTGGTAATTGACGAGAGAACTATCCCGGGCGGGGATGACATGATTCGAAGGGAGGAAGGTTTCAAGTGGGAGATAAAGCAAGAAATACCTGCGTTTAAATGTCAAGATATGTCTTTTGCTCATTGGGCACGGGGAGTGGCAAATGAAGTGACCAATGGATCGGAAGTGATTGCGAAACCTCACACTACAGATGCGGGCTGGTTTTCTGAGAAAGGGTGTATTGGCATCGTATGTGGACCTGCGGAGCTGGGGCAGGCCCATACATCAGATGAAAGTGTGGATATAAAAGCACTAGAAAATTGCTCGAAGATATATCGCAGAATGGCAGAGGTAGAGATATAAATGAGAACCTACGAAGAATTCAACCAATATGTAGAAAGAATAGAAAATCTCAAAGAAGTAATGGGAGTTTTGCATTGGGATCAGGAAGTAATGATGCCAGAAGAGGGAGTAAATGCAAGAGCTATGCAGTTTTCAGTTTTGTCCACCATGAGGCATGAATTAATAGTAGATGAAAGATTGGGCGAGCTGATAGAAGAGATGCCGAGAGAGGTGGACAAGGGAACTGAATCAGTATATAGGGAGATCAAAAGATTACATGAACGCGCGAGGTTGGTTCCGACGGAATTAATAAAAGAATTATCCCAACTCACAAGTCGGTCGTTTCCTATTTGGATGGAAGCAAAAAGAAAATCCGATTTCAAACATTTTGAGAAGACGTTGCAATTGTTAATTGAGAAAAAATCGGAAATGGCAAGATGCATAGATAGTGATGCAGATCCGTATGAGATTCTTGTTCAGGATTATGAACCATACCTAAGTCTGTCTTCTATTGAGGACATACTAGTAAACTTAAAAGATTCATTAGTTCCTTTAATTAAAAAAATACGGGAAGAAGGAGAAGATATAAAAGAAACGCTAGAGGGTGATTTTGGCCTACAAGATCAAAAATATCTTTCGGAAGATGTACTCAATTTAATAGGGTATGATTGGTCTAGAGGTAGGTTGGATACATCCCCACATCCATTTTCAATGGGGAATGTTTTTGACGCGAGAATAACGACAAGATTCGAAGAAAGAAATTTTGTAGATGGGTTATTGAGTACAATCCACGAATTTGGACATGCTTTGTATACACTATCATTGCCAAGTGAGCATTATGGCACCCCATTGTGTGGAGACATGGGGATGATAATACATGAATCACAATCGAGATTCTGGGAGAACCACATTGGAAAATCACTTGCATTTTGGGAGGAAATATTGCCAATCATTGGGTTACGTTTTCCAAAAATGAAATTCGAAAATCCAGAGAAGATGTACAGAATGGTTAACAGAGTTAAACTAGACAATTCGATTCGGGTAAATGCAGACGAATTAACTTATCACTTACACATCATCATTAGGTATGAGATAGAGAGTGCATTAATAAGAGGAGAATTACAAGTCTCAGAAATCCCATCTGTTTGGAATGAGAAGATGGAGAAATATTTGGGGATAACGCCAGAAAATGATTCAACAGGATGTCTTCAAGATATACATTGGAGTCATGGATCGTTTGGATACTTTCCTACATATTCAGTGGGTAGTATTTTGGCAGCTCAAATTAACCACCATATGGAGCAAGAAATAGGGAGTGTAGGTGAGTTGATTCGAGGTGGAAATTACCAATGTTTGAAAAACTGGTTGGGAAAAAATATCCATGTGCATGGGGGGAAATATACTACTCCTGAGTTGATTAAAAAGGCAGTAGGAGAAGATATTAAAATAGATTATTTTGTAGAGTATATCAATGAGAAATACTCTGGAATATATGGGATTTAAAGAGAACATGGACACAGTTTATACTGGGGTCCGTCGTGGGTCATAATTACAAAAATTAACCATAGTCTATGGAACTATCATGATTCCGACCATGGTCAACTTTGTTAGTTATTTCGTATATATATATCTCGTGGGCGGTGTTGAATTGCTTGCGTGGAGCATTGTAATATTATTTGCATAGTTGATGTTTGAGGAAGTCTTCAATTCTACAAAGTTTACCTGAATTATAGTAAAATTGTGATTGGTTTCTACCTTCGTCGCGGTGGGGGGACATCATACAACTTTGTCGTGAATGAAACCACACACGATTTTATCACTAAATCACGCCATTTCAGGTAAAACCTCCCGAAATCGTCAGGTGTTGTGGTACAGAGCCACTTCGAACGATATTTATGCTTTAATGAACTGTTATGTTGTGATCAATGAAAGAATCAGATGGGCCGAACCTAATACGTCTTTTTGGGGGCCCGGGAAGTGGGAAAACTACAGCACTGTTGAATGAGGTCGAAGGACTTCTAAATTCGGGGATTGATGTTAAAGAGTTTCTCCTAGTATCATACACGCGAGCTGCGGCAACGGAACTAAGAGACAGACTAGGAAGTCGACTAGAGGTAGAACCAGAATCTCTTCGTGGGAATGTGAGTACAATGCACGCCAAAGCGTACGAGCTTTTGAAACTGTCTCGGAAGAGTGTCGTTAGTGACTCCGATAAAAAGAACTTCTGTTCGGATCGGGGTTTGGAATATGAAGAGGACTGGAAGAGTGGGGGGAGAAGAGTAACTTTATCCACCGCTTTGGGAAACAAGGTTTTAGAGACTAGTCAATGGATCCAACGTACAAATAAAAATGTGGAGGAT
Source organism: Halobacteriales archaeon (assembly GCA_029941175.1). Taxonomy (GTDB): domain Archaea; phylum Halobacteriota; class Halobacteria; order Halobacteriales; family Hikarchaeaceae; genus Hikarchaeum. Next base: position 4,297 of record JAPYRM010000037.1, on the reverse strand, counting down.
TGGTTTGACGTTCCATTTACATGGGATGTTGAAAAAGTTCGATATCCTCCTAATTTGGATCCTCGGGCGCAGTCGGGGAATAAATATACACCAACTTGGTCGTCTGGAGATAATCGCTTGAGCATTCCAGATCTGATTGAGGAGTGGAAAGAGTACAAATCGGATAACAAGATTGTTGGTTTTGCAGATATGTTGGAAATGGTTCATGAACGTGAACTATCACCTCGAGTTTCGAATTTGGTTGTTGATGAATTTCAAGATATTACACAATTACAATATGGCATATATTCCCAATGGAAATCTCAAATGGATAACGTGATCATAGCAGGGGATGACGATCAAGTGGTTTATGCCTGGCAGGGTGCAGACCCAAATTTGTTGCTTAACGAGAAAATTGGATCGGACAGAATACTAGATAATTCGTATCGTCTCCCATCAAATGTGCTAGGGGTTGTTAGTCGGGTGATTGGGCACGTAGAGATTAGGCAGGAAAAAAATTTGAAACCTAGGATAGAGGGGGGATCTGTAGAGTTTCTGCCAGATCCATCTGTTTTGGACTTGGTAAGGAGAATCAAAAAGGATGTGGAAATGGATAAGGGCACATTGATGGTCCTATTCCGTGCCAGATATCAAATGTTTGAATTCATAGAAGAATTTGTGAAACTTGGGATCCCATTTACCATGATGACTGATGGGAATATGTGGACAGAAAAGCTAGCAAAATATGTTGAGGCGGTTGAGTGTTACAAGGCTGGTGAAAATTTATCGGGGACACAAGTTCATTTGCTGGCAGACATACTGGTTGATTCTTCATTTGGTTCACGGAAGAGAGAGGAACTATTTGATGCGGTAGAAAATGCTTTGAAAAAGAGAAATACAAAAAATAAAGATCAGATTGAGTTCCCTGTAGAATTTATACGAAAACAAATTCCGTTTATGCCGAGTCCAGACGTTGCATCAGAAATGATTCGAAAAGTGAGTAATTATCAGAAACGTTGCGTGAAGTCGTACTTTGGAGGAAAATACCAAGACATGGAACATGATCGTGTCAGGGTGGGAACTATCCATTCGTCGAAGGGAAGGGAAGCGGATTATGTGTACGTTGCCACCGATTTGACAGAAAAAGTTGTTGAGCATATGTCTTCAGAAGTAGAAGGGGGGATAGAGTATGATCCGACTTCAAAAATTGTTCCGGTTCTTACAGATAGTGAACGGAGAGTGTTTTATGTCGGGATGAGTCGGGCTAGAGAAGGATTAGTAGTAATGGAAAATTTAGTTAAAAGTGCACCAACGTTGCCCATCGAAGTTCTTCTTAATAATGAGTATACGGGCAAATCGATTGAAGATCTGGGGTATTAAATGGGGAAGACAAGAACAGAATATTTTCAGGTTTTGCCACCATAGGTTGTTTTGATATGTTTACAGGGATAGTAGAAAATGTTGGTGAAATTTCAATGGTGGAAGAAAATGGTGACGGCCTCAGAGTGGGGATCAAAGTGTCATGGGGGGGTGAGTTAAAGAAGGGAGTTAGTGTTTGTGTTTCTGGAGTGTGTTTGACGGTTGAATCTCATAGTGGAGATGGTTTTGTGGCGTTTTTATCGACTGAGACATTAAATTGTAGCAATCTCAAAGAGTTACGAGAAGGTTCTTTTGTTAATTTAGAAAGATCAATGCCATATGAAGGTAGGTTTGATGGACATATAGTGCAAGGACACGTTGATGTCACAACGGAAATAATTGAGATTAATCAGATTGGAGAAGATTGGGAATATGGGTTTAGAATACCAGATAAATTTGGTAAATATATGGTAAAGAAAGGATCGGTCGCTATAGATGGGATTAGTTTAACAATTGCAGATATAAATGAAGAAAAACTCACGGTCGCAATTATCCCAACAACATACTCAGAGACCACATTGTGCAAACGTAGAGTAGGAGATGGAGTGAATATTGAAGTGGACATCTTGGCCAAATATACAGAGAAATTATTGGCAAAATAATGGGAATAACAATAGAAGTTCATCCGGTAAAGCTGAATGCCGAGATAGCAGTGGGAGGAATAAACATAACATATTTGGATGGGAGAACTGCGAAGTATGCAAGTGAACCTCACAAAGTAGAAAAATGTATTCGGTGTCAACCGGGCAAGGATGTCCATGTCATGGTCATACAAGATGGAAAGGGAGAAGTTGTGTACGTGGATGAGTTAAAAACAGACCACAAGATTCTTGAGTCTACGGGAGTGGGAAAATATTTAGTTCCTTCAACAGAATTGGTTGAAATTTTCGAAGGGGTTACGGCTCGGAAAAGGGGCCATTCAATTGAAATTTGTGCAAATTTTGAATTGACAAAAGGGAGAGTGTTTGTATTTCAAGAAGACGAATTCGGAGAGCGAGCGCACGAGCTAATTTGAGACACAGAAGTAATTGGAAATAAGAATTGATTTATAAGAAATTATTGAGGAGAGGGACGCAAGAAATAAAGAACAATACAAGTTAGAAAACTAACGAATGCGCACAGACTCAAGACGTAATAGGCTTCGTTGAACAAATTCGAATCGGCCATGAATCCCACGATAATAGGACCTGCGGCCCCAGATAAAAGGAAAGTGGTTCTTTGAAGCCCTAAGCTAGATCCTTGTGCTTCAGTAGGTAGTAAAGATACATCATATGTAGTGATAGTTGGCCAGAATCCCAGCTGTAAACTAATGATTGCTACGATGAGAGCTATAGGAAGTATACCATTTGAAAAGGGTAAAATTAGCAATCCAAAGGTGGTTAAAGCGGTAGTGAAGATCAAAGGCTGGAAAACCCCATGTTTGTCGGACAGCCATCCGAGTACAGGTTGTATCAATAAACCACCGATGAAAAAGATACTAAATAGGCCTGCTGCGGTTGATTCGTCAATACCTTTTATGGAGATTAGATATGTGGGGAAGAAGGATGTGAATCCCTGGTAAACGATAGACATGGAGACCATAGTGAAGGTTACGAGAAGTAGTGAGGGTTTGTTTAAGGCGCGAAAGATTTTAGAAAAAAGGTTGGAAAGAGGAGTAGCAGAAGAAGAGGGATTAGTTTTGGAGAAAGGGGGGATTATAATCCACAATATTATCGCAGTAAGTAGGAAAACAGGTATTGCAAATCCAAGTCCTATACGCCAACCAAATGTTGTGTTTGGGTAGGCTAAGAATAATAAAAGTGCGAAAGGGGGAATGAGAGAATTCCCAATGGCCCCCAATGCGTTGGTGATTCCGATAACTGTACCCTGTAGTTTAGGGTACAGATGTACAAGAATGGTGACTCGAGAAGTGCCGAAGAGTCCAGATCCAAGGCCGAATAGTAGCATTCCAACTACCAAAGCTGATAAAGAATTGGAGAAAAAAATGATGATGAGACCAAAAGATGCTACGACCAGACTAGTTGTTAGTGCAATTCGTTCGCCGAAGACATCTGCAAAAATACCCCCAGGGAATTGGCTTAATGCTTTTGAAGCAGCTAATGAGCTAAGCAGAAGGCCTGCCACCGTATTTCCGATAGAAAATTCCAGTTTTATATAAGGAAGTAGAATGGGGAAAGTAACATCTACACCAAAGCGTAGGAATTGTCCCAAACCAACAATGAATAGCACCAAGATAGAACCAGAAGAGAATAGTCCTCTAGTTTTTTGTGATAAATTTTCCACTATAAAAATTTCTAGGGGAATATATGATAATAGTTTGGATTTGGCATAACGAAACCGCATAGTGAAAAGCGGAGATGGTATCGAAGCCGTTTTTTCTATGGCAATTGAACACCATTCATGCGTGTCTCGGTAAATGTTGCGATGAGTATAGATGGAAAAATAGCGTCTATTCTACGAGAACAATTGGTGATAAGTGGACCATCTGATTTTGATCGTGTTGATTCGTTGCGTGCTCAATGCGATGCGGTTATGGTAGGAGTACAGACGATTTTAGCAGATGATCCCAAACTTCTGATACGCAGCGAGGAATTGAGTTCGGATAGAGTTGGAGAAGGCATGTCTGCACATCCTGCACGAATAGTCGTTGATTCACTAGGAAGGACTCCAAATAGTGCCCAGGTGATGGGAGATGATGCACGTACATTTATTTTGTTGAGCGAGATTGCAGAAAAAGAAAGAGTCCAAGAACTAAAGAGATTGGGTGCAACGACGATAGTTTCGGGAGAGGAACGGGTAGATATAGAAGGTGCAATGGAATTGCTCAAAGATGAAGGAATTGAGAATATACTAGTAGAGGGGGGAGGGGAACTCATTTTTACATTGATGGATAGAAATC
>JAPYRM010000036.1 GCA_029941175.1 Halobacteriales archaeon | reverse complement strand
GAGTGATACCAATACTCATAGCAGTGGATTCTTTAAGATCAGAATGGGTGGTGAAAAAATTAATCAGATCGGGGGAATCGTAGGTTTTTATCAAACAGGTGAAAAGTTGTTGAGAGGACAGAGCTTGGGCCATAGAGGTAGTACCAACGCCATCCATATTTGCAGCCATAATGGGAATCCCGTTATAATGTATATCCGCAGTAGAGAGATAATTTCGGAAGATAAGCTTTCGTGTGAGATCGACTTTCTTTCGAGACCCCAGAGTGGATCTCTTAGGACGAATTAAAACGTCTTCATATCCAAGTTTTGAATCCATTTCAATGCGCATGAGAAAGTACCTCAAGGTGAATCTTGTAGGTGAAGATATTATTTTTCACGGAATACATATACCAGGATAAGTTAAAAAAAGTACGGCTATAACTCTACTGATTTAATAGTGGGAAGGAAGATTAATTTCGTCTGTTTTCAAGCTCTGACAAGAGGTCGTCTATGTGTACGCCTTTCATAGATAAAAGAACCAATAGATGATATACCAAATCTGCTGCTTCGTGGATTAGTTCTTGGGAATTATCATTTTTTGCTGCCAAGATTAGCTCAGTGGATTCTTCTCCTATTTTCTCAAGAACTGCATTTTCACCCCTTTCGTGGAGAAAAAGAGAAGAAGTATAAGAACCTTCAGGTAGCTCTGCCTTACGCTGTTCAATCACATTGAAAAGTTGGTCTAGAACGGATTGTTTCATGAGGTTTAATGAAAGTATTCCTCCAAAATATAAGGCATTTTTGAATCTATATTATCAATCATTTGTTTTATTTAGGCTTTTGAATCAGAAATGGTAGTCCCGAAAAATGCGAGATCGTGGATGCGTAAATCAGAAGTTAGCTCGGGGTGAAAGGAGGTCCCTATAATATTATCTTGGCGGATTGCTACGGGTTTTCCTTCGTGTTCGGCTAAAATTTCAACATTCTTTGAGACAGAGTCTACTGCAGGGGCGCGGATGAAAACAGCAGGAAATGGATCGTTCAATCCGACAATTGACAAATGGGTTTCTAAACTATCAATTTGTCTACCGAATGCATTTCGGTTTATACTTACATCCAATAGATTTAAAGTTTTAACACGGGAGTCGTTGGCGTTGGAAGATGCTACTATTAGTCCAGCACAAGTAACGAGTAGAGGTTTTCCAGAGGTGGCGTGGGTGATGATTTCAGAAGACATACCGGTATCGTCGATAAGTCTAGATATGGTTGTTGACTCACCGCCGGGGATAGTTAAAAAATCACATTTTGGTATAATTCCAATTTGTCTGATTGCAAATGTATCAATAGAGAGATTATGTTGAGTACCGAGTCGAGAGATTGCACCCATATGTTCACTGACATCTCCCTGAACGCCTATTACACCTGCAACTAGATTTTTGGAAGACGGCATTGAGGATTAGTTAATAACCAAAAGTCATTGGAAGAGTTAGACAGTCCAATTAAGCACTAAGATTCCAAGGCCGAACACGATGCAAATTGCCAGTGCAGTCTTTGGGTCCATATAGATTGCATTCTTGGATTCGGCATCGAAGTAACGAACTAATCCCGCGCTCGATTGAAGTCCACCCGAGCTTTTTTGTTTTTTCATATACATGGATTGGATTCAACTAGCCTAAACCTTTCGGCACGGGCAGATCGGAGTTTGGCAGGGGTAAGAAATCCTTATTGAGGGGGAGAGCATTAGCCAAGGTTAGGTAAATGACGATAACTGTAAAAGATTTCTACGCAGATTGGTGTGGCCCGTGCAAAACGCAAGATCCTATTTTAGAAGAATTGGAAAAAGAATGGGAAGGGAAAGTTATTTTTGAAAAAATAGATGTAGACACTAACCAAGATATTGCCAATAGGTACCAAGTTAGGTCAATACCAACGATTGTTATTGAAGATGAAAAGGGAGTGATTTCAAGATTTGTGGGAGTTACACAAAAAGGAGATCTAGAAAGTATATTCCAACAAAATAGTAATTGAAAATAAAAGTTTTACTTGAATTCGACACCTAGTTCGCTCATATCTTTGTTGGATTTGGATATGTTGAGGAGTACGGGAGTGATTCCTTCGACTTCTGCAGAGTTGGAGAGGGCACCAGCATCAACGGCTCGTAAACCATTGATTTCATTGGAAATTTGAATAATAGTCTGTTTAGCCGCAGTATCATCCCCAACAATAAGAGTGTCAAAATTCAAGGGGGCGTCTAGATCGGATAAGCGGTGGGCCGGAAGTGTGTGGAAGGCCCCTATGAGGGGGACACCAACTGGAGAGGCGTTTGCTGCATGTTCAGTAACGCTTCGACTAGAAGGAGGGGGAGAAGAGTAGAAATTTCCATCATCACCACGTTTTAATCCAACTGCAGGGCTGACTAGAATCGACCCAGGAGAGATAGCATCGGTTATAGATTTGATTGTGTCTACAATATAGTATGGAGGTACAGAAAGGACAACAATATCTGCCCCAGTAGTCATTTCGCGATTGCCCCCACCGAGAACTGTTCGTTCCTGTCCACGGTTAGAAAGTTCTAGCTCATATTTCTTTGCACTGTCAATTCCTTTTTGAGGATTTCGAGATCCGATTCGTACTTCATGGGTAGTATCATGGGCCCAACGGAGAGCTAAACCCTCTCCGATATCCCCAGTGCCACCTATTAATGTAATTATCACATAATAACTAAAAAAGCAAGGGATATGGACCCACCGATTTTAATTTTTTCAGAAGGCAAAGTGATTTAAAATTCCGATAGAAGTTCTGGCAAATCGTTGATGGTGGAGATGACAGCAACTGCCCCGTTTTCTTCAAACATTTTTTTTCCAGAGTTTCCTGAAAGCCCACCGGTTAGAACTCCAACGCCACGATAGTTTCGAGATGGGTCAGCTTTTTTAGCATTCACTACGGTTTTGATATCATCAAGTGTATCTCCTACGAAAACTAGAGAAGAAGAATTCAGTTCTTCGGCTAGGGTGAGGAGTCCATCTGGGTGAGGTTTTTTTAGGGGAGAGTTTTCCATTGTCACCATATGAGTAGAAGGAATATTGATCCCTATACTTTTAAGAGCCATATGTGCCTCGAAAAGGGGTCTACCAGTAAGGATTCCAACATTGAATTGATTTAGGAATTGATCAACCACGTGTTCGGAAATGATGTTTTCTTCAGAGAGGTAATAGCCAGGTACATCAACAATAGGTTCGTGTTGAAAACATTCAAGGAATTTTTCCCTACCTAGATAGAGAGATTGAAACATGGACCGTACGGCTTGGGGATCCCATTCGTCTTCTGCAGCAGATCCTATTGCTTCAGAAATTATTTTTTTGGTAGTGAGTAGACCCCCTCCATTGTCATCTATTTTTTGGATTAAAGATATGAAATCGTCAGAGTAACCATGACGTTTTGCGAGTGTGCACAATATTCCGGCGTCGGTTAGTTCCCAATCGTCGTTAAAACCACCGGCATTTTTTAGTAACTGAATTAGTTTAGGAGAGAATTCTTCGCCACTAAGACTTTCAATTGTATCTGCGATAGCTCGCCTATAAGACTCCGATACATCCACCAGAACTCCATCTATATCGAGAATGATCGAATCTACTTGCACGAACGCAGAGAGGTTTCTTATAGATGTAAGAGTTTGTGATTTTTATTCCAATGCCCAGTAGATAGTTTCTCCCGGGATTGTTTCAATTTGAACAGATATTTCTGGAAAATCGTTTCCCAGTGTTGTAAAGAGAAACTTGGATCCGACCTGTGAGGCGACATCAAGAGTGGGTCGGTGTAATTCGGAGGGCAGATTTAATGCATAAATGATGTCTGCTTTATAATATATTTCTAGAGTGGGATTGCATATATCGTCGAGAAAAAATTGGATTTCTTTGGGGATTTCACACGGGTGGATATCGGTGGCCACCACATTTCTGCTTTCAGAAAGAGTGTGGGCTATATCAATTCTAGAGCCTATTCCGACTTCAATTAACCTTTTGAATGGGCTAAGAATATCGAGCAGAGAGGTTGTTGAATTAGGACTCACGTCGAGAAGTTTATGCCCCGGTGTTCATATGTTCTTCGTATGCTCGTCGAAATAATACCGCTCGGAAGTATAGAAGCGGCTATTAAGCGAGAGGTATCTTCGGCGTTGAGGAATGTTTATGGGGTTGAGGTATCAGTTCAAGAGGCAAAACAAATACCACAGGTGTTATATGATAAATCGAGGGAGCAGTATCGGGCCGAAGGCCTCCTAGAATTCATTGCGCATATGGGAAATGCGGATAAAATTGTGGTTATAACAAATGAAGATATGTATTATACGGGAAGAAACTATGTGTTTGGCTTAGCATATCTAGGTGGGAAAGCTTGTGTGATATCGACTTATAGATTAAAAAGTCAGACTCAAAGGGAATTTTCAAACAAGACTGAGGAAGAGGTATTCGTTGGAAGAGTAAGAAAAGAAGTAATACACGAAGTTGGCCATACGCTGGGTCTAGAACACTGTAGCAATAATAGATGCGTCATGTCATTTTCTCCTACAGTTCTAGATGTTGATCGAAAGGATGAGTATCTTTGTGGACCTTGTAGACGAGAACTAGATTAGAAGTGGCAGGGGTAGCAGGGAGTAGATAAGAGGAATTACCCCGCAGGCAGATAATAATACTCTCCAGATTTTATTTGTTCTTTATCTTTTTGACTGCCTGGTTTATTGAATCTAGGGCGTTGGGTTCGTTCATCTCTCCGGAAAGTGATTCCAAGATTAGAAAGGAATTCATTCATCCCGGTTCTCATATCCGTAGGAGCACTTGCGGTTCCGGATTTAGAAGAAGTACCACTGAAGACCAAGAGTCGATTGACCAAAAGATCTAACATATAGATGTCGTGGTCGATTACCATAACAGATGCACCAGTATGTTCTGCGAATCTTCGAATTGCCCGGGTGGCTTGGGAGCGTTGTTCAACGTCTAGGTGGGCAGAAGGTTCGTCTAAAAGATAAAGATCTGCGTTGGTAGATAGGCAAGCTGCTATTGCGACTCTCTGTCGTTCCCCACCGGATAGATCTAAAAGATTTTGGCTCATGATCTTATCTAGTTGTAATGGCAAAGCAATCTCAGTGGTCCAATAAGAAGTACCAAAATCAGACGTTATTTTGGCTAAATAAGTATCTACTCGGGTGGATTCATCGGGGGGCAAGTATTGAGGCTTGTAGGAAATAGACACGCTAGAATCAAGAGGGAAGGAATCGGTGTTTTGTTCTCCTGCGAGTATGTTGGCAAAGGTGGATTTACCAATTCCGTTGGGACCAACAACACCGAGAACTTCGTGCTGATTAATAACACCGGGTTTGACTGTTAAAGAAAATCCCGTTTCGTAGGTCATTTCGATAAGAGGATAAGAAAGGAGAGGTTCTGTTTCTATGTTGGTTTTAGGGGCTCGTTGGTCGAATGTTATACTCCGGGGTCTGACACGCATATTTTCATTTTTTAGAAAACCAGATAGATATTCATTAATCCCATTTCGTGTGGATTTTATATCGGTGACAACTCCGAAGGCACCCGCCACCCCATACGCTATGTGGATAGAATCTGCTATTAGATCCAAAATGGCTAGATCGTGTTCAACGACTAGTATGGATCGATTTTCAGAGGTGGCTAGATTTCGAATAACATTTGCAGCTACAATTCGTTGTCGTATGTCGAGGTAAGGAGTGATTTCATCCAGAAAATAAAAATCTGCATCCCGGGCCAAAGTTGCAGCAAGTGCGACTCGTTGGAGTTCACCTCCGGAGAGGGCCTTGATGTCATTTTCCAAGATAGGTTTGAGTGATAATTCCTCGATTAAGTTGTCAAGAGCACCTCTTTCATCTACATTTTCTAGTAGGTTACGAGCGGTACCTTCGAATGCATGTGGAATGGACTCGACATATTGGGGTTTATGGGCCACGTTAATTGATTCTTCTTGGAGTTTTTCTAGATAATTTTGAAGGGAGGTACCCTTATAGTTAGAAATAGCCGACTCAAAAGTAGCGGGGGAAGAATAATCACCTAGGTTGGGGACTATACTTCCAGAAAGGACCTTTATCGAAGTTGTCTTCCCAATCCCATTTGGGCCAAGAAGACCGATAACATTTCCAGATTTGGGAGCAGGAAGTCCATACAATACAAATGTATTTTCCCCATATCGATGGATAGGAGATTCGTCGAGCTCACTAGGTAAATTTATAATTTCTATTGCGTCGAATGGGCATCGTTTTACACAGATTCCACATTTTTCACCTAGACAGATATCTTCGGAGATTCTGATCTGCTCAGGACGCCCGACAAAAAGATCATCGGAGTCGTAAAAATCTCCACGTGCGACTATGCAATCTTTACCTGTGCGGTTTGGAGGACAGTAATTGGCACATTCGTAATTGCATCTGTCAGGTTGACAATGGTCCAAATTAACAACTGCAATCGATTTTTTTGCCATGATTAAAAGGACACATTAGCGGTTAAGAGAAGAGTCCAAGTGACAAACCACATTGTGAATGTCATAAAAGACACGTAAAAGTGATCTTTCTTGGTGAATGCTGAAACATCCACTCCAAGTAATTGCATAATTCCCAATCCCAAAAATAAACTTGCAAGTAGAATAGGTATGGAGATTACAAGATCAAGGGGTCCACTTGAGAGGAGATGAGTAATCAGAGCAGCCACTATCCCTACAATGGTGGAAGTTCCTGTTGCACGGAGACTTCGGAGGTGGGCTTTTCTTTTGGCTTCTCTTTTGGAGAGTGTCATGGATTAGTTCAGGGGAGGATTGGTAAAAGACCCTTGTTATTGTAAAACTGAGAGTGGCCTGATTGGGAAAGAAACAGTCTGTTTATTCAAAAGGAAGAATAGAAGAGTGAGGTTCAAAGAAGAATTCAAACTTCCAGGTCATGCTTGGCTAGAATTTGAGATAGAACCAAAAGGTAAAGGAGCGATTATACGGCGAACGGTAGAATTTGACCCGAAGAGTATGTTAGGACTAGTATATTGGTATGGTTTGTTGCCAATACGCGGCGTGATGTTTGAAGGGATGTTGAATAAAATTGCACAGAAGGCTGAAGAGGAATACGATCAAAGGGTAAATTAATTGAGAGAGCGAGTGACTTGACGCATAATGTCTATAGCTGTTTCAAGTTGGTCTATGCTGGCAGTATAGGCGATTCTAGCACACCCACTGCCTAGATCTCCGAAAGCACTTCCGGGAATGACGATTACATCGTGACTAAGAACACCATCAATCCAGCCAGGTGGGACGGTAGGGAAAGCGTAGAATGCCCCTTTGGGGATAGGGACGTCTAATCCCATGTCAATAAGTCCATCAATGAGGATGTCGCGCCTTTGTTTGAATACACCTACCATTTCGAGGAGAGAATCCTGAGGCCCGGTTAGAGCCGCTACCGCGGCGTGTTGAGATACAGCGCTAGCACAGGCTTGAGCGTATTGATGAATTCGAAGCATTTTATCGATTCTCTCTTGAGATCCAGCAACCCATCCTAATCGCCACCCAGTCATAGAGTAAGATTTGGAGCACGTGTTGACTATAAGAACATTATCGGACTTTGAAAATTCCATGGGAGATCTATGCGTCCCTTCAAACACGAAATGTTCATAGACTTCATCAGAGATGCAAAGAATATCATAATCATCTGCAATTCTAGCAAATTCCTTCATATCAGATTTTGATTGGACACCACCAGTTGGGTTTCCAGGAGAGTTAATGATAAACGCAACTACATCTTCAGAGATAGCATTCTCTATGGAAGAGGGATCCATAGTCAAATCCTCGCGCAAGCCGATAGGAACGGGGATCCCACCAGATATATGGGTAAGTGCACGATAGGAGACAAATCCAGGGTCTGGTATCAATATTTTATCACCAGGGTTCACGTGAGCTTCTATTGCTATGTGT
>JAPYRM010000035.1 GCA_029941175.1 Halobacteriales archaeon | reverse complement strand
ACCCAAAAAAATAATCAATATAGGGGAGTGCAGTTTTCATCCCTCTAACTTCTGGCTCATAATTATCCGAACTTGCCGGTGGGTTTAGCCAAATTGAAATATTACTTTTTCTCTTTATATCTGCCATCCGCTTAGATAGGACATATAGATCTCCGGCATCCCAACCATCACTTATTATTATTACCGCTGTATCCCGATCAACTATAAAAGGATCTCTTAAAAGAATCTTATCTATGCATTCTCCTATCCGCGTCCCAGACCCCCATTTTGTCCTAGCACGCTCCATTTCTTCCATTGAATTTTTGAGACTGGGGGTCTGAAAATACTCCGTCACTTCTGTTATATCTGTATCAAAAAAGAACACTCTGACTTCTGTATACTGACGTACGCATTCAAATACAAATTTGAACAAAAATTCTTGGTCGATATTTCTAATCATCGATCTACTCACATCAATAAACATTGTCATTTTAACCAACGACTTGTCTTTATCTATCTTATGAAGCTTATTTGGAGGAAGTTCTTTAATGATGTCTCTCGATCGCCTCAAATCGATCAAACCATTTTTATCTCTGATTGATTCATAGCCTCTTAATGTTCCTATTTTATCCCCTATTTCTCCCACACAAAATACTATCTGTTTAGACCCAAACTCCTCGAACGAGCTCTCCACCACTTGAGCTTTTTCTTCCAATCCCCCTTCAAAAAATACACTATCCGTTTCATTTGTTCCAATCCTGTCCTGTTTATTCTCTCCAGCCCCGGACGAAACAAGATTTTTATCTTGTCTTTCTGAATTCCCAATCCCTTCATTTTTATCCAACATCGATGCTTCCAATGGCTTCTTCACATCAACCTCTAATAGTTTTTCTTTTTTGGACCCTGCTCTACTTTCCACATCTTCTTTTATTCTCTCATTTTCGTCCTTTAATCCTTCTCTCCACGTTTCTTCCCAATAGTAATTGAACAGCTCGTCAAATTGGTGTTTTTCTTCTGGACTATCTATCAAGCTAGTATATAGTGCATAGTAGAATTGATCCCTATTTGTGGGGTCTACTTCTTCCAATGCAGTTGCCGCAGAAATAGATTCATCAACCGAAATCCTCATTCCAGAATTTCTCAGAGCTCGACAAAATTGAACTAATGTTTCAGTATATGACCTTTTCTTTTGATCAAATGTTATCATATCACTTCGCTGTATATCCTCCATCTACTACAATATCTGTGCCTGTGATGTATCTGGATCTGTCCGATGCAAGGAACGCAACTACCTCTGCCACATCCTCCGGATTTCCAAAGTATGGAAGTGGAGTTTCTAATTCCAATCTTTGTTTTATGCTTTCATTTTCAAAAACCCTCTTTGTTCGATGGGTCTGAATCAAACCTGGGCACACAGAATTAACTAATATTGGAATGCTCGCATATTCTACCGCAAGTTGTTTTGAAAAATTGATTACCCCTCCCTTCGATGCACAATAAGCGGGTCTATTCTTATACCCCACCAACCCTAACTGAGATGCTATATTGATGATCCGGGAACCTTTCGATTGTTTGAGATGGGGGATTGCATATTTAGTACACAAAAACATTCCTGTCAGATTAGTTCCTATAACCCTTTCCCACTCCTCGATACTCATTTCCTCTATAGTGCCTGCAGATTGATCTGCAGCCGCATTATTCACCAATATGTCTATCCCTCCAAATGATCTAACCGTTTTTTCTATTAACTTTTCAACTTGACTATCTTTTGATATGTCTATTTTTGTGAAAATAGCTTCTCCTCCTCTCTCTTTAATAATCTCTTCAGTTTTTTTCCCACCTTCTCTCGGTAGTCCTTGAACATCCCCAATAGAAATTTTTGCACCTTGTGTGGCTAGCTTTAAAGCTATACTTCTGCCTATCCCCGAAGCACCACCCGTCACAATTGCTATTCTATTCTCCAAGTCCATCATGTCCCCGATCCTTTATTAATATCTGCCAATATTCGCTCGACAACATCCTCTTTCAGTAACTCCAAATCTTCCGGTTCTTTCACAATGGTAGATAAAGACTGTTTTATAACATCTGGTGTTATAACCTCGACTTCTAACTCTGCGAGGGCCATGGCCCAATCTAGTGTCTCTGATATTCCTGGAATTCTCATAAGATTTTCTTGATATCTAATGGTCTGCATGAATTCCACCATTTGAATCGTAATATGCTCATCTAAACTTGGAACTTTCATTCGAACAATTTTCAACTCACGATCCATTTCCGGAGGATCTAGATACAGGTATAAACATCTCCTCTTCAGTGCATCACTAATTTTACGCGTTCTATTGGATGTTATTATGATCATTGGAGGATCATCTGATTTTATCGTCCCCAATTCTGGAATAGTAAGTTGATTCTCATCTAAGACTTCTAATAGAAATGCTTCTATCTCTTCTCCCGCCCTGTCAAGTTCATCTATCAATAGAATTGATTTATCAGAATTTCGTAAAGCTCGAAGTACCGGACGCTCGAGTAAGTACTCTTCTTCAAAAATAGATTTTTCTATGTTTTTCGTCGATTTTTCTTCTCCTAGTTCTCCTTCTATCCGGATTCTAAGAAATTGTTTCATATGGTCCCACTCATAACTTGTATTCTCAATCCCTAAACCCCGATAACACTGTAGACGGACCAAATCCCCGTTTGTGACTTCTGATAATGCCTTTGCTAGTGATGTTTTCCCACACCCTGGTTGACCTTCTATCAACAACGGCCTAGCTAATTTGGAAGCCAATAATAAAGCCGTTGAAATTCCTATATTTGAGATATATCCCGCTTTCTGCAATAGTTCTGTAATTTCGTCAGGAGTTTCGGCATTTATTTTCATATCTTCTCTATTGTACTTGATCGGGATGTAAATATGACATTTGCGCTCTATATGCTGCTTCTGCATCAGACCTCGCATCTCCAATAAATATTGAATTTCCTCTTGAAGTTTCCATATGATTTAGGCACCTATATAGTGGTTCCGGATCCGGTTTGGTTACCGCACTATCTCTCCCGATTATGCATTCTATTTTGTCCACCACTCCTAACTTCTTTAGAGCAATTTTGGCCGCCTCTGGAGAATTAATCGTACAAACCGAAATGGGGATTGATAATTTGTCTAGAAGCCCAACTAATTTTAAAGGACTTGCGTTCTTTGCTCCTTCAATCTCATATTTTGTTAATATGTCGTTTACTTCTTCAAATAATCCTTTTTCTTCTGAAATTTGAAATATGTCTTCATGCCTATAATCTGTTATCTCGCCTTCTATGTGATCCTGCATTAGTACTTCTAGTTCTTCATAAGAACTTCTCCAATCTACATCTAGATGAACTAAAGTCTGATCTAAATCAAAAATGACCGATTCAAACAAGTTTATACTTTCACATTTTACTAGTGCTCCATTCGATTCCCATACGCCCTCTCTTGGAGAAAATACTACTTCATCGCTTTCTCTCAACCCAAACAATTTTCTCAATTCTACTGGAGCAATTATTTCGACTATGTTCTCTGAATAACCTTCTATAATTGGAACTGTCGTACCCGCGACAATTCCATTAATTCTACACAAATGCACTGCGACCCCTTTGCACTCGCCTTCTCCTAACTCTTCTATGTTCTCTGACCGCAACCCCCTAGTATCTACATTTCTCAAATTTAATGTTCCATGAAAAGGAGTGAAACCAACGATGGGTTCTAGTTCTTTTTTCGATCCCTCAACGAAATATGCCCCTTTCCCTTGTCCTTCGATCACGGTGCAAAACATTTGGTTGTACACGACTATTTTTTTGTTTCCCTTTCTAGGGCTTCCACTAACACTTTCCCTTCAATAAACAACAACCCGTTTTTTTCTGCATATTTTTGCATATCTTCCTTTGAACTGGCCTTTCCATTTTCATCATCTAACATCTCGCATAATACGACTGCTGGTTCTATCTCCGCTGCCTTTGCAAGTGCTATTCCCAATTCTGTGTGTCCCCTCCGTTCCTTCAAAGAAGACGCCGATCTTAAAATCTGAACGTGTCCCGGACTCCTAAACTCTTTGACAAATTGTTCTGCAGTATATTCTCCAATCTCTGCAGAACACGCGACTTCGGAGAGCCTCTTGATAGTTATCTCTCGGTCAATATCTGTTATTCCTGTATATGTGTCGCGGTGATTCACTGGAAGTGAAAAAGCCGATCTAGTGTCATATTTCAAATCACTACTATCTGTCAACGGGTGGTCTATTATGTCACTAAGAAATGGTAGTCCTAGCGATTTCGCTGCACCATCGGAAATTGCAACACATATCAATCCTCCTGCTTCATTTCTAAATCTAGCAATTAGCGTATGGGTTATTTTCGAAGCAGCAATAACTAGGTCTGTTTCATTCTCCCTATCCTCAAAATCATGGATCAAAATCGGTTCTCCCTTCGATAAAGCAACTATTGCCCTTTCTACTATGTCGTCATTCTTTCCATCCATTATTTAATCTCTATTAGATATGACCTGCTATAGAGTTATCACCTAATTGGTTCTAAATTCTTTATAGTAATCACATATCTCTCCACAACTAGGCCACCAGACACCTTCTTTATTTTTTATTTCTCTGATAATCTCTTCAAGATATTTCGAACGAAACGCTTGTCCTGTTATATATGGGTGAATGCCAATTGGCATTAATTTATTCCCTTCTTCATACAAAACTTCGAACTGGTCCATAATCGTTTTCCGAAACTGTTCCCCCGTTAAATTCTTTTTTGTAAAAAGAGAAACATCATTTATTTCACCCGAATATGGCATCGACATAATATTCCCCGAACCCGTCTCAAAAAAGTAAGGATGGTCGTCATTACACCAATCACACACATAGTCAAACTCTTCTTGTATTAGTGTGTCGATTGTACTGAAATTCTCTGATAATCCTGGACCTAACCACCCCCGTGGAAAGTTCCCAGTTGACTCTTCTATCCGGTCTTTACAACTTTTTATCACCAACCGTTCTTCTTCTGGACTCAGTCCCTTCAACCTCTGTGAGTTTGTTATTCCATGACCTATGATTTCAACTTCCATCTCCACAAGTGCCTCAACTATTTCTGGCATATGGTCGCATATAGATGAATTAAGTGCAACCATCGGCTTGACACCATATTTATCTAGTATTTTTAATATTCTCCAGATACCCACTCTCGAACCATATTCTCTCCAACTATACGTCATTACATTTGGGACACTTTTGTCTCCATCCGCGGGATATGGGGTGTCATATTCAAAATATTCCATATTTATGACGATCCAAACAGCTATCTGGTAATCCTCTGGCAACTCAAATTCGCTTCTGGTGATCGGTCGGTAGTTATAGCTTTGAATTTCCTCACTCATTATACTTATTATCTTATTTGTTTTCCTCACACTTAAGACCGTACTAAGCCAAATTCAACCAATGGTTAATTTTGGGATCAATGTTAATAATCGTGAACCACTTATCACAAAAAAATATTCTATACCAGATATGTTTCACATGGGCGAGGAAGCAGAAAATCTAGGCTTTGATTCTGTCTGGGTCGGGGACAGCCTACTAGAAAAACCGCGTTTGGACGCAATTGCCACTCTTGCTGTACTCGCAGACAGAACTAAAAAAGTGAAATTAGGCACTGCATGCATGGTCACCCCCCTTCGAAACCCTATTCAATTTGGTCAAGCATGGGCTACTCTTGATATGTTTTCTGGAGGGCGAATGATACTGGGGGCATGCATGGCTGCTGCAGACGACGACCGTGGAAAACTACAGTACGAAGTAGTTGGACTCGACCCAAGGAAAAGATCTGCCATTTTCAATGAACATATCGAAGTAATGAAAATGTTATGGAAAGACGGTGTAGTCAATTATTCTGGGGATCATTTTAACTTCGAGAATGTCACCTTTGAAACGGGAAACGAAGAAGTTCCTTATGCGCCTGTTCAAGAAAATCCTCCCATTTGGGTCATCAGTAATCCCAGTGCACGTGGAAATAAAGCAATTTATAGTCCTGCAATTCAGCGAATAGTTGAAGTCGGAGATGGTTGGATGACCTGCTGCAGAGCAGCTCAACCTGATGAGTATGCTGCTCAATGCGAGGCCATAGATCTTCACGCAAAAGAACAGGGCCGTGATCCCGACACTATCCATAAATCCTACCAAGTGACGCTCCATATTTCCGATTCAAAAGAAAAAGCAGTAAAAGATATGCAAGAGTACGTCGGGAGCTATTATCCAACACAGTATTATAATTTGAATGAATGGGGTCCTATTGGAAGTGCCGAAGACGTAATCGAATGGATAGAAACCTTTGCCGATATGGGCTGTGAAACATTCATCATGCGATTTGGATCTTTCGATCAAATAGGACAAATGCAACGATTTGCAGACGAAGTTCTACCCGCATTTAAATAGATTCAAACTGACTTCCCAATTCCTAACACATACCCATCTGGATCCTCTAATAAAAAGTGGTTTCTCCCCCACATAATTTTTGGTTCTGTTAATATTTCTACACCTTTCTCAACGGCATTTTCGTATATTTCTTCGACATCATCTACATTTAATTCTAGAACCAATCCGTCTCCTCTCTTCCCCGTTGGTTTTCTCAAATTATATTGTGCAAAAACCTCTTCTTCAAAATCCCCTTCCAGTACTATCGAACATCTTCCTGCATCTAACTCCACTCTGCTACCTGGATTTTCTATCTGTCTGAATCCTAACACATCTTCATAAAATTCCTTTGACCTTTCAATATTTTCTACTATCAACGTAACTTCGTGGACTTCACTCATGCATTCTCCATTGCTTTCCATGTTCTTGGCTCTTGCCGATCTATATCTTGTAAAAAGTGTCCTTTTTATCTTTCAATCTCTTTGTTCTATCACCAATGCCTTGCAAGTGCGTCAAAGTATTTCCCGTGGATGGTGAATCCACCCGAGTCATTCTAGATTCTCTTGGAATTCTAGATCATGATTATAAAATACTCTCTCACGAAGGGCACCTCTACATTCCAATAACTGAAGACGGAACCCCTCCTTCTGGGGTGGATATTGTTTACATGGATCTTTTGCCTAACAAAACTAGACTTCTCCCTTCTGACCTCTTGCCCTTTAAAATAACCTATGACTGGCTTGGAGACATCATCTTACTGGACGAACCCGACGCGCATCAAGCAACAGCTGCCACCATTGCTTTGTTGGCTTCTGATATTCAATTTAAAACTATTCTCAATAAAGCTTCAAAAATTCAAGGCGATACACGAGTCAGAAAGTGGTCCCTTCTATCTGGAAATTCTACTGAAACTATCCATAAAGAATATGGCTTTGAATTCCTTGTAGATGTATCCAAAGTATATTTTTCTCCCCGCTTAGCAACAGAACGCAAACGAATAGTCGATCAGGTAGTTCCTAAAGAAAAAGTATTCGACATGTTTTCTGGAATCGGACCTTTCACAGTCCCTATAGCTAGTAAAGGCGCAACAGTCACTGCTACTGATATAAATGATCTTGCAATCGATTATCTCCTAAAAAATATTTCTAAAAATAATGTAGAACAAAACGTAACTGCACATAATGATGATGTTAGAAACATCGCTAATGACTACTCCAACTGGGCAGATCGAATTATTATGAACCTTCCCCATTCAGCAAATGATTTTTTAGATGTCGCATTTAACATCGCCGGAAAAAAATGCATCCTACATTATTATTCCATTTCAGAACTTGATGATCCCTTTACAGCAGATATATCCGCCCTTCACAATGTGAGTCAAGAACATGAAGTTACTATCTTGAATGAAAAAATAATCCGTTCTTACTCTCCCCACCAAGTCCATATCTGTATCGACGCACTCCTAACTCGACAGTAGTGGAATGATTTATCTACGTTTGCATCTTCAATACCAGTATTATGTTCCTAAAATGGCACAAGAATATAT
>JAPYRM010000034.1:398-8097 GCA_029941175.1 Halobacteriales archaeon | reverse complement strand
CGAGAGTCCTAGTGATAAATTCAAAATGCGTACTTGCCCAGGTGTGCTGAATGTGTTACGGAGTAGTGTTCCGGCAAAGGCCCACGTGCACAGGGCTGTGAAACCTAATGTTGAATTGACTAAAACGAACAATATTTTTATGCCATACCCAGTTCCAAATTGAGTTGCAAAAGTGGTCATTAAGATGATGAAATGGATCCATGCTTTTCCGTTTACTAGTTGTAATAATAAGCCCGTGAAAAAGCCAAGTATTTGAGTAGATTCATCTGTTTTTAAAGGGGGGGAGAAGGCTATTTTGTAGGAAAGATATGCAATATACAATGCGCCTGAATAGACTAGTATTTGAATTATATTTGCATTTTGTTCGATGAAGACAGCACCGATTCCAATTGCAAGTGCCAAAACCGTGAATCCGAAAAACATTCCCATCATTAAGGAGAGGGTTTGGCGAAGCCCATGTTGAGATCCATGTGCAGCACAAAGTAAATTATTAGGCCCAGGGGAGAAGGTCATTGAGACCATGAATAAAGCCGTTGCGCTGAAGAGTGCCAAATCCATAAAAGAAAAAGGGACCGTACAGACAAAAAATTGAGGATTTGGAACGGATCTTTCTTCGATTCTTTTTTGGCACTTCTTAGCATAGAAACGTAATGTGGAAATCCATATCCGGTATGAAGGTGATGATGATCCATCCAAATGCACTGCTAGAAAGCTTGCACGTTTTGAGTTAGCTAAATTGCACAAGAACAATAGGTCGACGCCATATGGAATAATCCTCAATCCATATTCCGAGACTGCACTATCTCCTGCAGATCACAGATATCCATACAGATTGGTGGCATTGGATTGTTCGTGGAAAAACGTTAGAGTTAATAGTTTTTCTATGAAAGGCATTCCTCGAGCGCTGCCTTTTTTGGTTGCGGCTAATCCAGTGAACTATGGAAAGCCGTTTAAACTTACGACTGTGGAAGCTATTGCTGCTTCTTTGTTTATTCTGGGTGAAGAAGAACAATCTAGAAATATATTATCTAAGTTCAGATGGGGATTAAATTTTTTAACACTTAATAAAGAGCCCTTAGAATCATATGCATCCTGTTCATCATCTGAGGATGTAATAAGTGTCCAAGAAGCTTATCTTTCTTGAATAAATGATTGTTTGATTGTTCAGATAAGACTCGGAAGTTTTAATTGTGGTAGACTATACGTGGGGATATGGCGCGTTTTGAACAGGCAGAAAAACGTATGTTGCAAAAGAAGATTTGCATGCGTTGTAATGCCAGAAACTCACAAAAGGCAAAGTTTTGCCGAAAATGTGGGTATACAGGTCTACGAGTTAGAAGGAAAGAACGTCAAGCTGCAGGTTAATTTGGTTGTAAGAAGTTGCCATTATCATGACCCATATTTTGGCTTTCGTTTCTTAGCTCTAGTTAAAGCAGTAGTAATTACTTCCACAACATTTCCATGGAAAATGGGGCCATGGCCAGAGTACATATTCGTCATATTGGGAGAAGAATTAGATAGGATCGATTCTATACTGCATATTAAATCTTCGCGGGATCCACCAGGTAGGTCGGTGCGTCCGAAACTGCCGAGATTGAATGCACTGTCACTGTAAACGACCACATCTCCTGTAAAGATAGAATCGGAATTCAAGAATGTCAAATGATCTTTTGAATGCCCAGGAGTGTGGAGAGTTTTGTACCACTCATCGCCGATGAGTATTTTTTGGCCATTGTTGAGTTTTGATGTTTGCAAAGGATGATCTGCGTGACAATATAATTCGGGTTGGAAGGCGTCCATGATCTCATGCAAGGATCCAATATGATCGGGGTGTTGATGGGTCAATAGGATAGAATCTATGGTAGAGGTTTGGTGGTAGATTTTTTCCAGAGTATCGGGGTCTGAGCCTACGTCTATGAGAGTGGTTCTTTCTCCAAAAATCAAATATGCGTTAGAAGTGAAAACGGTAGAATCGTGGGTTAGGTTGCAAACGTCCATGGAATTCAAGAAATATTTATCGAAGAGGATTCAGGGTATCGATTGATCCAAAGTATAGCCAATATCATAACAATAACTACAGCTCCAGTGAAATGTATGGATTTTGTTGTTACCCAGATTATAGTGGAACTAACCCACATAGATAACATCATTAGATATCGTGCTTTTCGGGGGAAGATTCGTTCGGTTTCCCAATTATAGAGAAAGGGCCCAAAAGTTGAATGGGAGTACAAGTAATTGTGCCATTTTTCAGAGCTTTTACTAAACGCCCAGGCGGCAGTGATTAGAAAAATAGCAAAAGGGATTCCAGGAGTGATAACGCCAACGTAAGCCATGAAAAGAGCTGCAAAACCAAGCGCCATGTACATGTATTTTTTCAAAGTAGAAGATTGTACTTCAAATGGAGAGATTTCAGAAGGGACAGAATTCATAAGCTATCAATACAACTACTATAGTATATGGAGAATATGAGGGGATCGGAAGTAATCTCATGCGAACGCTGTCCGGCCTTAGTAGCTTCACGAACTATGATTGTTAACGGGGATGGAAAATTAAATGCGGAAATGTTATTTGTAGGAGAGGGACCAGGGAGAGAAGAAGATATAAATGGGAAACCATTTGTGGGCCGGAGTGGTTCTGTTCTTGATAAAAGTTTACAGAAAAACGGCATAGAAAGAAAGGACATTAGGATCACGAATTGTGTTCGCTGCAGACCTCCAGAAAACAGAAATCCGTCCAAAGAAGAACTTTATAATTGTAAGAATCACTTGCATACCGAAATTCAACTGGTAAATCCTAGTCTAGTTATCGCATTGGGACGGGTTCCATCTGAACATCTACTTCAAAGAAAAGTAAAAGTTACAGAAGAAGCGGGGAAAATAGAACTAGTGAATATTGCTGGCGTAGATCGATTTGTGTTGATTTGTATTCACCCGGCTGCGACTTTATATAACCCAAATCAAAAAATGATTTTTGAATCTGCAATTTCAAAGGCTGTAGAGTGGATTGAATCAAAAAGGACAGAGGAAAAGTAGAACTAGTTAACATTCGGTTTCAGTACATAATCTTTTTCTAGATTGTTAGTCTAATAGAGTAAGTGAGAAGTTGGCTGTGACTACTGTAAAAATAGCAATAATAGATTATGGGTTGGGCAATTTGAGGAGTGTTAGAAAGGGATTTGAGCGTTCTGGGGGAGATGTGCTTGTTACATCGAACATGGACATCATATCACACGCAGATGGTGTAGTACTGCCAGGAGTGGGGGCGTTTTCGGAGGGTATGGAAAATGCAGAACCACTTAGAAAAAGTATTATTGAAATTAGTGAAAGTGGGACCCCTATGTTTGGTATTTGTTTGGGAATGCAAATGTTGCTGACAGAATCGGAAGAATCGGAAGGTGTAGGTCAAGGGGATGTTCAAGGACTAGATCTAATCCCAGGAAAGAATGTTAGGATTAGAAATGGAAAGGTGCCACATATGGGATGGAACAAATTGAAGATCGTACAAGAACATCCTGTTGTCAAAGGAGTGGATGGGTTATATGCTTATTTCGTTCACTCATATCATGCAGTGCCGGAGGATAGTTCAGCGGTGATTTCGACTACAGAATATGGAGTGGAATTTGCTAGTATGATTGCTAGAGAAAATGTTTTTGGGACACAGTTTCACCCTGAAAAATCGGGAGAAGCAGGTTTAAAGATCCTTCGTAATTTTATTGAATTTTGTCAGAGTGTATGATTCTGAAAAAATTTCAAGAGATATTTTCAGGGGTGAGAATACTAAGTGCGATGATTAAAAATATAAATAAAAAGGAAAGTAACCCAGGTACGAATACTAGTGGTTCTGTTAAATTTCCTCCGGTGCTTTTCATTATAGCTAGAGATACACCAAAGCCAACGGGGAGGGATAGGAATAGGGACCAAAAAATTTCAGATGGTTTTGTGTTTTGGAAAAAGTTCATAATAAATCTCTGACTTCAGAATACCACATATCATGGTAATCTATACTTCCGGTTCTTTCGGCGAGATCTACTGCTAATAAATGCCAACATTTCTTATTCATGTCGCTTTTGATATTATATTCGGAGTTTTTGCAAGTGCACATACTATCTTCCACAATATATTCGTCGTTGTATCCAACAACTACGGTGAAATCTCGGTATTGTTTGACTCGGTCTTCGTGGATAGCTTCGAGAGCCTTTTCTCCGCGAGTTCCACTTTTTTGTAGTAGTGCCTCTATGTAAGTGTTAGTGGAGTTTTCAGGGGGTAATGGGTTGCCCTTCCGATTATATGACGGCACAAGATATATTGGAGCTCTAGGGTAATAAAAGCAAATAACTTGGTAACGCTTCTAGATACGAAATAGCAATTAACGATAAGCGATGGATTTTCAGGTTGTGCCACGGACTGAAGTATATGTATACAATCTCAGAAGGAGGGATTGAAGCTACAGTTCCATCGGCATCTGTATCAGGAAGGACTAAAGATGTATTCTTCAATCCGAATATGGAGTTAAATAGGGACATAACAGTGGCAGTGTTGCGGGCATATAGGGCAGAAGGAATTGATACATATCTTGATGCAAATGCAGCGACGGGAATAAGAGGAGTGAGGGCTGCGTCAGAAGGCTGGAAAGTGACACTAGTAGACATTGATGAAGATGCCGTCAAGCTATGCAAATCTAACTTAACCAAGAATGGATTATCAGGGGAAGTATATCAAAATGATGTTAATATCATTCTTCGGATGAATAGATATGACGTAGTGGATATAGATCCATTTGGGAGCCCAATTTCCTTCTTAGATAGTGCGTTTCGGGGAGCACGTCGTTTGGTTTGTGTGACCGCGACCGATACCGCGCCTCTTTGTGGTGCTCATTTCCAGGCAGGTGTTCGTCGATACAATGCCATTCCCCGGAAAACAGAATACCATGCAGAAGTGGGCATCAGAGTTCTTCTCTCTTCGATGGCGAGAATGGCTGCACAATATGACGTTGGAATTAATCCCATTTTATGCCACGCAACGCGTCATTATTATAGAGTGTATGTAGAGATAGAAAGGAGAGTATCAAAAGCAAATGAATCATTGGAAAAATTGGGATACTTACATCATTGTACTTCTTGTTTGCACCGTGATACTCAAGAGGGTCTAATTGCGTTCCCACCTTCTGTTTGTCCTTCGTGTGGGAGTGCAAAAATGATAACTTCAGGTCCTATTTGGTTGGGAAATACCACTAGCAAAAATTTTGTAAATAAGGTCAAAGGGCATATAACTGAAGATATGGGTATGGCAAATGGAGCGCAAAAAATCTTTTCAAGATTATTAGAAGAGCTAGACGTTCCTATGCATTATGATCAGCACAAATTATGTCGATTGTGGAAACTGCCAGCTTCTTCTATGGAAATATTTGTTAAGCATTTATCAGATGCAGGTTTTCGGGCTTCAAGGACTCACTATGGCGGGACTACGTTGAAAACAAATGCTACGGTTTCAGAAATATACGAAAATGTAAAAAATAGTTGAGTTAGAAAACGCGCAGATATCGATCGTGCTCCCATGGAGATACAGATACCAAATAATCTGCATATTCATCTCGTTTGGTGGCTATGAATTCTTTTGTTATGTGAGGTCCAAGGGCGTTGCATATGACATCATCTGCTTCGAGTGCATCAAGTGCATCTCCTAGGTTGCTTGGGAGAATTGTGATTCCATGTTCCTCTTGTTTTATGGAATCGAAATCATATATGTTTTCACGCACAGGTGCTGGTGCTTCTAATTCTCGATTGATGCCGTCTAGGCCTGCTTCTATCATTGTGGCTATTGCCAAGTAAGGGTTACAGGCAGGATCTGGAGAACGGAACTCTATACGAGTTCCTGCAGTAGTACTTGAAGCTGGTTTCCTAATCAATGCGGATCTGTTGACGTCACTCCAAGCTATGTATACGGGTGCTTCGTATCCTGGAACGAGACGTTTGTAAGAGTTGACTATCGGATTGCAGATTGCAGTTAAAGCAGGGGCATGTTCTAGTAAACCTGCGAGATATTGCTTCGCCACATCAGAAAGACCGAATTCGCCTTTCTTATCAAAAAATGCATTCTTTCCATTTTTAAATAAAGACATGTGAGTGTGCATTCCGGATCCATTAATTCCAGAAATGGGTTTTGGCATAAATGTTGCATAAACCCCATTTTGTTGTGCAACTGCTCGTACTGCTGCTTTAAATGTTACAACATTGTCTGCAGTTTTGAAGGCAGGGGCATATTTCCAATTGATTTCGTGCTGGCCCTTTGCAACTTCGTGGTGACTTGCTTCTATTTCAAATTCGAGTTGTTGTAGAGCATATACCATTTTTCTACGGATTGGGGAAGCTTGATCGACAGGTGTTATATCGAAGTATCCTCCAACGTCATGAGGCTCTATAGTGGGATTATTGTCATGCATTTTTAAAATGAAAAATTCGGGCTCAATCCCAACGTTGACTTCAAACCCCATTTTGTTTGCTTTTTCGAGTGAGGTTTGAAGAGTATTTCGTGGGTCACCTTCGAAAGGTGTGTTATCGATCCGGCGAACATCAGAGATGACTCTTGCAGTTCCCCGTCCGTTTTCGTCCTTTTGCCATGGAAGTTCGGCATATGTGGAAGCATCGGGGACAAGACGCATGTCGGATTCTTGGATCCTAACAAATCCCTCTATAGAAGACCCGTCGAAATAGATACCTTCTGTGAATGCTTTTTCTGCTTGTTCAGAGGGTATAGCTATATTTTTTACTATACCAAGTATATCAACGAATTGCAATTGTAAGAAGTCTATATTGTTTTTTTGAATATTATCTAGAATTTTTTGTTCAGGGGGACCAATTTCGGCCAGTTCAGAATCAGAATGTCCATTTGTCATATTAATCTATATTTATTATAATGTATGTATCATAATAAGCTTTTATGGTTTTCACACGGGGAACATTTTGTATTAAAAATAACCATTCGGTACATTTTAGTATAGATAATTCGTATATTTAGTTGATGACGCACGAAAAACTCGACTCAAAATTGATAAATGAACTACTTGAGGATGGCAGGGCAAGTTTTAGAACTTTGTCAGAAAGAATAGGTGTGTCTGTAGCAACTATCTCAAGGCATCTATTTGAATTGGAAGAAAGAGGAGTTATTGTTGGATATGTCCCGAAAATCAAATACGAAAAGCTAGGATATGGACTCACGGCAATAATTCAATTGAAAGTGGAAGGTGCTTTGATTCCGGATATCACTAGTAAACTTGCAGAATATGAACAAATGATATCAATTTATGAAGTCACTGGAGATTATGATTTAATTATCATTGCAAAATTCAGGGACACTTTGGGAATGAATAAACAAATAAAAGCTATTCTCATAGACCCCATCATAAAAGCTTCAAACACTAGTGTTGTGTTGAACGCTGTTGTAGAAAATCGTCAGTTTTGTATTTCAGAATTCGAAGAAATGGATCAAGAATATTATGGGAATGTTCAAGGGGCATGGATGAAGAAAACGTCGAGAGCGGACTGATCAAGTGAATAGGATCTTTCGGGGGCGCTCAGAAATAGAAATTTGGAGAGATCAGAAAAGTAGATTTTCAGAAAATAAGGAGAGAATTTTACATCATTCCGCCCATTCCGCCCATTCCGCCCATTCCGCCCATTCCGCCCATTCCGCCCATTCCGCCC
>JAPYRM010000034.1:0-298 GCA_029941175.1 Halobacteriales archaeon | reverse complement strand
ATCATAGCTTCTAATTCTTCAGGGCTAGGTTGGCCACCAGAGGGGGCGTCGCTTGCAGCGATTACATCGTCTATACGAAGGATCATAATTGCGGCCTCAGTAGCAGATTTGATTGCTTGTGTTTTAACACGCAAAGGTTCATAAACTCCTTCTGCGGCCATATCAATGACATCTCCTGTGTCGGCATTGAGACCCGCATAGACACTACCACCATCATGTTGAGATCGAAGATTCACAATTGAATCGATAGGATCTAGTCCTGCGTTCTCAGCTAGAGTTAGGGGGATGACCTCAACTG
>JAPYRM010000033.1 GCA_029941175.1 Halobacteriales archaeon | reverse complement strand
GTAGAAATCTCTCCCCTGTTCCCCAAACTACTATCCAAGGATCCGAAGCACTTGTGGAATTCGATACAGACACCGTGTGGAAAAAAAGACTCCCCAAACCTTACCGAAATCCCACCATGGATCTTCGCCTCAGGCGTCATCGAATGAATGTCGAAGCACGACTTACCCACGAAGCCCGAAAAATAGGCATTCCCACTCCTATCATCAAAGGCATCGATCCCCTCCATTTCACTCTCGAGTTTCAAAAAGTTGGAGATGCAGATCTCTCTGACGGACTAAACCAACAAAGAGTAGAAAATGTCATTAACTATCTATCGTTGCTCCACTCTTCTGGCATTGCCCATGGAGACCCCACTACTAGAAATATTAGAATAGATTCGTCCTCGAACCAAGTGTATCTAATCGATTTCGGTTTGGGATTTCACACCGATAATATAGAAGATTACGCGATGGACCTTCACATATTCAAAGGAAGTCTAATTGGAACATCTTCTGATTATAAGGAACTTTGGGATCACGCAGAATCTATTTACGGAGCACAAGGGGACTCCTCCGTATTAACGCGTCTCCAAGAAATAGAATTGCGTGGTAGGTATCTCTAATTATTCACTTTACGACGCCTATTTCTCCCTTCGACACTCCCACTGTTCCATGGTGCTTTTTGCCACTACAAATGCTGAAAAAGTTCGCGAAGCACAAGCATATCTAGAATCTGCAGTCGAACATTTTGATTTTGATTACCTAGAATTGCAATCCGAGAGCCTATCGGAGATAGCTATTCATGGTGCCCAGGAATCCTTTAAAGCCGCAGGTGGAAACCAACCCGTTATCACCGATGATTCTGGTATCTTTATCGACGATCTAGGTGGATTCCCTGGTCCTTATTCTTCATATATATATCATACTATTGGACTTTCTGGAATTCTTACTTTACTTGGAGACTCAGATTCTCATCGTGCATACTTTAGAACTGCAATAGCATACTGTTCCGAAGACGAAACTGTGGCCTTTGAAGGTTCTATTAGAGGCACTATAGTCCCCCCTCGCGGAACTGAGGGTTTTGGATATGACCCTATATTCGAATATAACGGTAAAACATTAGCAGAAATGAATCTAGTCGAAAAAAACGCAATTTCTCATAGAGGAAGGGCCCTTTCTAAATTAGCATCTTGGCTTGATAATGACCCCGTAGAACACCGCGGAGTCAAATAATATTTTCAAATAGGTTCACAAATGCCTCTGGCTTTTTAACACTTGTTTCAACTTTTGCTCTAATGGCCACTCCTGCCTTGACACTAGCCAACCTCTGGTCTCGAGAAATAATGTGCTGTGCATTTCCCACATATGCAGAAGCAAGTGCGGGGTGATCTCTTTTTGAATGGTCCACAATTTCACATACATTTTCTGTATCAACTCGCCACTTTTCCGCCAACTCTATTCCCAATTCCATTTCAACCATTTTTTGTGCTTCATCTAGTAGGGGGATACTAGCAACGAGCACTATCCATTGGCATTTTCGAATAATCTCCATCGACATCTTCGCCGATTTCTCTCCTTTGGCATCTTCTGCCAATACTTCTGAATCAACCACAACACGTACTGTAGGCCTACTCATCTCTCTATTTGTAACCTTACAAACACTTTAACTACTGCAATCCTGCCCCATCCAGTAAATTCTGGAGGGCCTCTTTCTCCGCTTCCCCCACCCCCCGATGTGGACTACGAGAGAACCCAGAAGGCGCGCCTCTCATTTCCATTGCGGCTTTCAAACCTGAAATGCCATAGGTGCCCGTCACACCACGATTTAATTCGGCCAATCCGTCATTTAGTATTTTGGCACCTTCTTTATCTCCTTTTTTATACAAATCATAAATTTCAGAGCATTTTTCCGGAGCAATATTTGCTAGCGCCAATACCCCTCCAGTCGCACCCATTTCAAGTGCCTGTGCATAAATTCCCCCTGCCCCAACCAACATATCAAAATCTTTCTCCCTTGTCAAATTCACTTCTTGCCGAAATAAGTCCGAATCTCCACTAGAATCTTTCATCCCTTTGATATTTTCATCATCTGACAACCCCACTATCGTATCTGGTTCAAGGCTAACGTGAGTAAATTTTGGCACGCTGTACAAATATACTGGGATCGAGACCAATCCAGCCAGTTTTTCATAATACGCAGCAATGTCTTCTTGACTATGAGAGAAGTAAAATGGGGTCACAACTAGAGCAGCGTCAGCACCCACCGATGCAGCCATTTCTGTCTGTATGGTACTTTCTCGTAGTCCTGGATGCCCCGTCCCTGCTAATATAGGAACTGAGGCAGATTCTACAACTATCTCGACTACTCGTGCCCTTTCTTCTGCTGTCATTAATTCCGCCTCGCTATTTGATCCACAAGGAACAATAAAATCGACACCTCTCGTTTCTACCCACTCTACCAAATCAGCGAGTTTTGATTCATCAACATCTCCCTTTTCATCAAAAGGGGTAACTAATGGGACTCCTGTACCTTCCATATATTTTCTCCTCCTGCCCTGGCAAAAAAATACACGATTAGGATCCGCCAACACCTTTACCCTCTTCCCCCTCCGTTCAAACCACTAATATAATTACCCAGAGTAATTAATATTCATCTACAATATTCTTCATTATATATCAACCTCACCCCCATTCTACTCCGAACCCCAATTTCCAACTTGATTTATCACAAAACGAATCAAAACTATGTACTTTTATCATTTGTATTCACGCCTTAGTCCACTCTTTTGTATTATTTCAGAATCAAAACTTGTTTATATACTCCTACCCTCAAAACCATTGATCTCTGATGCCCCCAAATTCTATCTTTTTACAGCCACCCAAACCAAACCGGGGTATCGATTTCTCTATATTCTCGATAGGAAAGTATTTAACCTAATCCGTAGTTTGTTGGGATTGCAGAGAGGAAGCTGAAGAAGTACCTCTGGATCTACAGGTCGGTTTAACCGACAACGGCGGTCCATTGCAAACAAGAAAAATAATATGACAAATACAAATAAAAAAGTTCAGGCATTGCTCTTTTCAGCGTTGATGGTTATTTCCGTCTTCGGTGGAGTTGTTGCTTTCTCTGGATCTGCATTCGGTACTGCCGTAGGTAGTGCAGAATTAGCCGATTCTGGAACAACATTCTGGCAAGGTCAGGACATTTGGTTAGAAAATGGTACTACCACAGCTACTGGTAACACCCTACAAATACGTACTGTAGACGACAACAAAGTCGAAGGACTCGTAACTGAGTTCCAACTCGATGTTGGCTCAGCTACAAAGAACGTAAAGGGAGATACCCAGAGTATTGGTACCGCAAAAATTTCGACTAGTGGTCTTGAAGGATACTACGTCATCACAGCCGGTGGTGAAGGCAGCAAAGTCTACATCGCCAACGCAACTGGTGAATTGCTATCCGCAACAGGAGTCACAAGCGACCAGTTCGCTCATGTCTCTCCCAACACAACTCACATTGGGAACGCTAAATTCGAAGTTACAGTACAGACTTTCAGTGTAGAACTGGATGATTCATCAATCGATTCTGGAACAACAACTACACTTGATATAACATCCAACCGTGGCACATTCCAGATAAGAGTCTCTTCACCTGAATTAGATGAAGACGATCTTACTGACATATTTGCCGCAGCTTCAACTACTAACGATGTAAACTCTGCATCTAAAACAGATGAAGACGACGACGGTAAGAATGACCGTGAATCTATTCTCATCAACGTAGAAGCCGGCGAATCAGTTCAAGTTGAATTCGACGCTGACTTCGATGACGATGGTACATACACATTCGACGTCGAAGTTGTTGACACAGATGCAGAAAGCTCTGCAACAATTGTTGTTAGAGACGCAGACCCAACATACACATTCGCATCAAGTGTATACAACCAAGAACGCGGTGACGTTGCAGAAATCCAAGTAGACTTGGTCGACGCAACAACAGCCTACGTGTTCATTGGTGGTGAAAGCAGCAACTACTTAGAAGCAGTCCAGGTCACAGATGGTGGAGACAAAGACGGTAAAGTCATCCTCCTGATGAACACCTACAACGTTGGACGTTCAGCAGGTTCGGTTTCTCATAAAGAGTCTCCAGACCGACGCTCGTTCACCGCTACAAATGGAACTGGTTTCACAGTAGACGATTCTGATGACTCTATTACGAGCATCACTCGTTACAACACCTCCACAACAACAACCGGACTAGACATCGATAAACTCCTAAGCGATCCAATCGCAACAGGAAACTACGACCTAGTACTCTCCTCGAGTGCAACAATCAGCGCAGCTGGTGCAATCGCAGGTGAGCAAGACGTAGCAACATTGAATCTTTCCGATCGTTCAACAGACGCAATTAGTTTGCACAGAGCTCCTGAGAGCAATGCAAGCAGTTTCGATCCTGATGACGACTGGGGCGACACAACAGAAGTCGCTGATGGTGGAAGCTTATCTCTAGATGATCTTCTAATCGTCAAAGTCCAAATGTCCGGTGTATTCGGTCACATCGCTAACAAGGATCTCGAAACAGTCCTTGGTGGAGTTGCAGCCGATTCTGGTAAAGCACATGGTATGAACATGACCATCAAACAAACAGACGCTACCAGTAACCAGGACGCAATTGTATTTGCCCTAACAACTGACGACGGAACAGCTGCCAAAGCTCAGATGTACACTGACGCAGACAACAACACATTCTTTGTTGTTATTGACTCTGCAGATGCTACAACTACCAACGGCAGCCTTGCAAAAGGCCAAGACTACAAGGTCAAAGTCTGGATAGATGAATACAACCCATACGTAGACGATGATTCCGAGTCCGACAACGAACTCGAGATCGAATTCAACTACGTTAAGGAAGAAGCAAGCGTTTCTGGATTAGATGCTGACGACGATCTCAGAATCCAACCAGAAGCCGCAAGTGTCATCACAGGAACTGCATCTGTCGCTCCAGGAACCGAACTCTCTGTTAGAGTCCGTAACACTGGCGACAACGCATTCCTCAAGACACAAACAGCCGATGTAGCTTCAGACGGAACCTGGTCTGCAACATTCGACCTCTCTGATGTCGTTGTTGGAACCGAGTTCTCTGTCGTGGTCCTTCGTGGTGGCGCAGAAATCAGTGACGAAGTAGATGTAGAAGCAGTAGCAGATACTGCAACTCCAACTGCAGAGCCAAAGATTGTCACCCGAACTATCGAAGTTATCCGCGGTACTCCAACACCTCAAACCATTGTAGAAGTACAAGTTGAGATTCAGGAACGAACCGTTGTAATAGAGAAAGTTATCGAGAACGTCCGAACTGTTCGAGTAACACCAACACCTGGTCAACCAGGATTTGGTCTTGCTATCGCAGTTGTGGCCCTCCTCGCAGCAGCTCTCCTCGCAGTCCGCAGGAAAGCATAACTGAGTAGCTTTCTTTTCTTCAGCTTTTTCTTATTTTAAAACCCCAGAGCGATTGCTACATTTTTTTCATTTATAGACTATACCAAAAACAGATTATTTCCAAAGGTCTTTTGGACTCAATACGCATAGTATCGACAATAATGGACGTAGTTTCCCGAGTCCGGGTCGCTTCTTGTAGGGCAGTTGAAGACGTAGAACCCATACGACTTAGAGAAATTATAACCAATCAGATCGAAGGCGACGCTCCCGCATTTGGATTGGCAACCATCGTAGTATCTGAGGAAGTGGGACGCACTAGTGAAGAACCAGCTATTGTAGACAACAAAGCTGCTGGGGTACAATTGATCTATGAAGGCTTGCGGCTAACACAAGATCTCGTTCGAGGAAATCGTTGGAAACACAATGAACAAAAATTGAATACAGACATGGATCTGCTTGCCGCAGACGTTATGGTTGCAAAAGGATTCCACCTCCTATCACACACCAAAGCTGCACACAAGGCTGTAGAAACCATTCGCACATTTGGAATTACCGAAACTAAGTGGTCTGACAAAAACGACACAACATCTGTACAACACATGAGTTTAGAGAGAGATATTTTTGAGCTAGCAATAATTGCGGGATTCGTTTCACCAGACTTAGAAATGCCATCTGAATTTGATACAAAACAATTATTGAACTTTGATATCTCGAAGAAATCTAAAGGCTATATCTTGGAATTGATACGGGCAATACAAAAAGAAGAAGAGGATTTCTTATTGGTTACATCTTCTGAAAAATAAAGGTTCTTGCCCCAGTTAGGCAAGTCAGTGGAAGTAGAACGATTTAGAAATGCATAAACATGATAAAGCGTTAGCGTTACTGCATAGTTTGTGCCTGATTGGCTTAGGGGTAAAGCGCGTCCTTGGTAAGGACGAGATCCCGGGTTCAAATCCCGGATCAGGCTTAGGACGATTTTGCTATTGGATCAAGACAATTCCTAAGGGATAGGTGGAATGTCTCTTTTGTGTTCACTCGTTTCATACAATCTTTGCACTTCCAGTATGTCTTCTTCACCTATTTTAAATAAATTCTGTATTTCATCCTTCGATCTCCCCTCTTCAATCAATAAGTATAGAATCAAATCTAAAGTATCGTATCCCATACCCAATTCCTTTTCATCTGTCTGCCCTTCCCACAAACCCGCAGTCGGTGCTTTGGTGATATATTTATTCGGTACTCCTACCCATTCTGCCATCTGTCGAACTTGGCATTTATAGAGATCTCCTATGGGGTTACAATCCACTGCACCATCTCCATATTTTGTAAAATATCCTATCAACGCTTCTGTTTTATTCCCCGTTCCTATCACTATCGATCCACTTGCATTTGATATACGATACAATATGATTGCTCTCACCCTTCCTCTTAAATTCCCTATGACTCTCTCTTCTATATTCTTCATCTTTTTTCCCATCTCACTTTTCTCAATAGAAGATTCTACTTCTTCGACAATAGATTCAATTTCAATAATGCTATGTCCTATCTCTAAATCTTTTGCAACTTGGATTGCATCTATCATATTTTCCTTTCTATTCACTTTACTCGGCATCACCACTCCGTATACATTCTCCGGCCCAAGTGCTTCCACCGACAAGTAAGCCGTAAGGGTACTATCAATTCCTCCTGATAATCCTATCACAATCCCCTCTGCTCCTGCATCAGCCACATTTTTTCTAATAAATCCGATTATGCGTTCTTTAGTATGTTCTAACTCTTCTCCTGCCAATTCCAAATTAGAAATTCTATCTCCCGCTAGCATGGGTCTCTATAAGTACCACCACAGATAATACTCGATCGATCTTTCCGTTTACATAACAAACGTTACCTCAACGCATCTTACAATGCGAACTAATCACCATTCGCGCCGATAGTCTAGTGGTATGACCTGAGCTTCCCAAGCTCATGGCCCGGGTTCAATTCCCGGTCGGCGCATTCTACACTCATTCTCATTAGTTACTTATTTTGCCATTCGACCCTTTTTAAATAATAATGGCAAGTGCTTCCCGGCAAAAACCATCCTGGCTAAAAATATCTCTACCTTCTGGGTCTCAATTCACTCACATAAAACAGACCCTCCGTAAATATGATCTTCATACAGTATGCGAAGAAGCCCATTGCCCAAACATCGGAGAATGTTGGTCTGGAAAAAACGCTCCTGGAACTGCGACTTTCATGTTGATGGGGGATAGATGTTCTCGAACATGCAATTTTTGTAATGTAACGACAGGCGGAATGCTCCCTCTAGACTCCAATGAACCTCTAAACATAGCCTCTGCTATATCCGAATTAAATCTAGAATACGCAGTATTGACATCTGTTAACCGCGATGACTTGCCAGACCAAGGCGCAGGACACTTCGCAAAAACTATCGACGCAATTCGCAACCTCAATCCCAACACTTTGATAGAAACTCTAATACCAGATTTCCAATGCGATTTCGATTCACTTGATAAAATCATTTCAGCCAAACCCGATGTGATAGCCCATAATATAGAAACTGTGGAACGACTCCAGTGGCCAATTCGAGACCGTAGGGCTGGTTATGAACAATCTTTATCGGTACTAGATTACATAAATTCAACCTCTGACATATACACCAAATCATCTTTAATGCTGGGCCTGGGTGAATATGATGGAGAAGTCTATCAGACCTTATCCGACCTCAAAGAACACGGTGTAAATTTCGTAACTTTAGGTCAATATCTACAACCCTCATTACGACATTTAGAAATATTTGAATATGTGTCCCCCCTAAAATTTGAGACTTGGAAGTGTGTTGCAGAAGATGAACTAGGATTTTTATATTGTGCTAGTGGACCTTTAGTTAGATCTTCTTATCGTGCAGGCGAGTTTTTCATTCGATCTTTAATCTCTACCTCTGTTCCTTCCCCCTAACATTATATCGCTCATCCATCTACTTTATACGGACAGAAAAGATGATTATCTATTACTAATGGAAAACAATAATGGTCCAATTTCAACAGATCTTTTGATAATTGGATCTGGGCCTGGGGGCTATGAAGCCGCATTACGTGCTAGTCAACTGGATATCGATGTCACATTGGCAGAAATGAATAAATATGGGGGTGTATGTGTCCATAGTGGTTGCATGCCTTCTAAAGCCCTCATTGGTGCGGCCAATATGGCTTATTCTACGTCTCATGCAACAAATATGGGCATTTCATCTTCCAACTCTATCGATTTCACCCAAATGAATCATTGGAAAGATGGAATTATTTCTCAATTAGAAGGTCAAATAAAAAAAATGTGTTTGGCCAAGAAAATCAATTTAATTCATGGGCAAGTAACTTTCTTATCCGCTACTTCTG
>JAPYRM010000032.1 GCA_029941175.1 Halobacteriales archaeon | reverse complement strand
ATAATTATCTACAACATATTCTTTTTGAGGGATAATTGCATTGTCAGTGATGCTAATATGTTCAGGGCAAACATCAGTGCAACAACGGGTGATGTTGCAGTGGCCAATTCCACCTTGGCCTTCTTTTAACCATTCTTTTCTGTCGGCGGTGTCTTCTGGGTGGAAGTGTAATGCAGCAGATCGGACGAAAAATCTTGGTCCACCAAAGCTATCTTTTTTATCATGTTCCCGTATGACGTGGCAAACGTCTTGGCAAAGGAAGCATTCGATGCATTTTCGAAATTCTCTAGAACGTTCGATGTCTTCTTGTTGAAAAGTAAAATCAGAGTTCTCTTCTGGAGAGAATGGCTGTATTGTTTTGTTCACTTCATAGTTCCAAGAAACGTCTGAGACTAAATCTTTGATTACAGGGAATGTTTTCATAGGAGTCACTGTGATGGGGATTGCAGGATCAAAATCAGATAAACGCGTCATGCAAGCTAGCTTTGGCATTCCGTTGATTTCCATCCCGCATGAACCACACCTACCTGATTTGCAATTCCATCGAACCGCTAATTCGGTGTCTTGGTTTTCTTGTATAGAGAGAATGGCATCTAAAACCACCATACCTTCATCGGCAAGGACTTTGTAATTAACAAATTCTCCAGTCTTATCATTTCCTCTAAAGATCCTAAAAGTATATGTAATAGGATACGTACTAGAAGAGGGATTGGAAGGACTTGATGTATTAATTTCAGCGCTCATTTTGTACCACCTGATTTTTGTTTTGTTTGGTCTTCTTTGATCATTTTTAATAATTCTTTTCTAGGAGTAGAGATGGAAGCACTAGAGATATCGAATTTGCCAGAAGAAAGGGATAGTATGAACTTAATTTTTCCTAGAGAATCACTAGGAGTTGGAAAGTCTGTTCTACTATGTGCACCCCTACTCTCTTTACGCTCTAGAGCAGAATATGCTATTGATAAACTGACATCGATTAAATTGATCAGATCAAAACAAGTTTGCCATCCCGCATTATAAGATCGAGACCCAGTTGCGAATAAAAGAGAGGTTCGGGATCGAAGTTTTTGTAACTCTTTGATTCCTTTTTCGAGCCCCTTTTCGTCTCGTTTTATTCCGACGTATTTCTCCATTATAGTTTGGAGTTCATCTCGGAGTCTGAAGGGTTGTTCACCAGAAGGTTTATTTTTGAATGGAAAATCCAAGTAATCCATAGAAGCTTCGAGATCTTCTTCAGTTATTTTTGGGAAATTTTTCATCTTTTGTGCGAGCTCGCCTGCATGGATTCCGGCCCTATTTCCGAAAACCAGTAAATCGCTTAAAGAGTTCCCCCCAAGTCTATTTGCCCCGTGCAATCCTCCTGCGGCTTCGCCTGATGCATAGAGACCAGAGACACAGGTTTCTTGAGTTTCGGGGTCAATACGTATTCCACCCATCATATAATGGCAAGTGGGGGCAACTTCCATGGGTTCTTTTGTGATATCAATACCAGCAAGCTCCTTGAATTGATGATACATTGCAGGTAATTTTTGTAGAATAAATTCAGTTGGGCGTTGACTAGCGATATCAAGATACGCACCCCCATGCTCACTCCCTTTTCCTTCAGATACCTCATTGAGAATTGCCCTTGCGACGACATCCCTAGTGAGCAATTCGGGAGGGGGCCTGGCAGAAGAATCCCCAGCAGCCCATCGGTTTGCTTCTTCTTCGGTATCGGCTATAGAACCTACATACGCATCGGGTATATAATTAAACATGAATCGTTCGCCGTCTGAATTTTTTAACACACCACCCTCTCCGCGAACCCCTTCAGTTACGAGGGTGCCTTTAACACTTCTAGGCCAAACCATGCCGGTGGGGTGAAATTGGACAAATGCCATATCTACTAACTCCGCTCCGACTCTAAGGGCCATTGCCGGTCCATCTCCAGTGTATTCCCAAGAATTGGAATTTATACGATAAGCCATTCCAGAGCCGCCAGTGGCTAAAATAATTTTCTTTGCACGGAATAGAACGGGGAGTCCAGTGAGCCTCCAATAGCCGAATGCTCCTGCTACTTTTTTACCACTAGAATCTTTTAAAATTTCGGTGATGGTGTATTCCATATAGACTTGGACGCCTAATGAAACTGCTTTGTCCTGTAAAGTCCGGATTAGCTCAAGCCCGGTTCGATCCCCCACATGAGCCAAACGAGTGTACCTATGCCCACCGAAGTTGCGCTGGCTAATTTTACCATCTGCAGTTCGATCGAAAACTGCACCCCAGCGTTCTAGTTCCAGCACGCGTTCTGGAGATTCGATGGCATGAATTTCTGCCATTTTTGGATCGTTTAATCCCCAACCACCTTTCATTGTGTCGAGAAAGTGAGACCTCCAATCATCGTCGGGGGCAACATTGCCTAAGGAAGCTGCTATTCCCCCTTCTGCCATGACTGTGTGTGCTTTTCCTAGAAGAGACTTGCAAACTATCCCAACATCTATACCTTGTTCTGCAGCAGAGATGGCAGCAGATAGTCCCGCCCCGCCTGCCCCCACTATAATTACATCGTGTTCGTATATTTGTAGTGTCATGAGTGAGAATTAATTATAATTTTAAGAGGATTATATCAGACCAAACTCCGATGGAAACCATCCAAACATAGAAATCTGTAAAGGCCACCATGAAGAGGCTAAACCATGCCCAAGTGGAGTGATTAACGTTGAGTGAAGAAACGAATCTCCAGAGGGCATAGCGTTTCGAAATTGTAGGATTTTTTCCTTTGTTTTCAGGATTGGAAACGCAAGAAAAACACCGAGATTTTCCGCCAACAAGGTACCGAAGACTATGGCATCCGAAAGTGTATCCGGATAAGAGTAAAGCATTGAGTCCAAGGACCAAAGTTCCAACATGTAGTTCAATATTTCCAGCCCAGAATGGAGAACCAAGAGGTGCATGCCAAAAAAGCGCACGAATTGCATCAAATGTGAGAACGCAGATGAATATTAGGCCCAAGTAGACGAAATACCGGTGTAAATTCTGAAATAGAAATAATCTTGTTTCTCCTGCGTACTTGTACCTCCTACCTTCAGAAACTGCACAGGCAGGAGGGTCGCTTAAGAAAGCTCGATAGTACGCTTTTCGATAATAATAGCAGGTGAGTCTCAAACCAAGAGGTGCCCATAATATTAAGATGGCTGGAGATCGCAAGAGATCGGGCCAAAAGGTAGGGAACATTCCGAACAGAGCATGATGGCTTTCGGAAGAAACGGAAAAAAGAAGGGGAGAGAAGAAAGGTGAAAGTAGTGATCCATATTCAATTCCAGGAGCACTGGGATTAAAAATGGGATAAAGTAATCGAGAAGTTCCATAAATAACAAAAAGCGATAGTCCAACAAATATTCCGAGTGGTTGAGACCACCATCGATCTACTCGATATGTCGATCCGAAGTCATAGTTGTTGAGTAGATCTTTTGTTGATTGCATATTTTGAAAATTGAATCTGTGTTTTTATTAAATTGGGATGTCTAAAGACACATGTTGTTCGCACTTTAGAGGGCCACTGTATGGTGGCATATCGCTCAGAAGAGCCAATAAAGTTTCTGAAATGTACTGCAGCGATAGGACAAATTAGTAAATTTTTCAGGTTGTGCCTATTTGGAAGTCCAATATACATTCTCGGCATATTTTTCATTCAAAACATATCAAACCAGATCGTTATTTTTATTGGAAGCGTGGTATTCAGATATTGTTTCTCTATCGAGAGTAACTAGATGGCAAATTGGGTCTCCGGGCCGCACGATGGGATTTTGTAATAGACCAACTATGAGTCCAGTGAAAGGAGAAACTACTTCGTCTATTTCCTTTTTGAAAGGATTTGTAATGGTGCATACTACACTTCCTTCTTCAATTAAGTCTCCAGGATTGCAACGTAGACTTACGATTCCACCAACACTAGAGCGAAGCCAAGTATCTTCTTTTGAACTAATGATCGCCCTCCAACCGGGCCAATGTACAGACTGGGTTGGACGTATTGAATAGGCAGAGAATACACTTTCAAGTCCAGTGAGTGCTTTTTCTATTAGTTTAAGTTGGAACCTATGTGCTTCTCCTAGTTCTACCGTTATAGAAGGGATTCCTATTTCAGAAGCGGACCTGCGCAGAGACCCAGAGGGACCGGGACCATTTATAATTATATTCGATCCAAAGGAATGGGCAAGGTGAGATACTTTTTCATCAGAAAGGTCTGCAAGTACGTGGAGCATATTGCTCCTCCCCCGGGTGGAAGTATGAAAATCAATGCCGAAATCGCAAGGTTTGATGAATGATTTGAAGATGGAATATGCCATTCTTTTGATGCTTTTTCCGGTTTTATTGCCAGGGAAAGATCTATTTAAATCTTCACTAGAAGTTGGAACATATCGTTGCTGGGCCAAAAATGCAGGGACGTTTAATACAGGTAAGCATACAATGGTTCCATTGAGGTTCGCAGGATCCCATTCATGGGCTATTTTTCTAATAATTTCAATTCCATTAAGCTCATCACCATGGGACGCTGCGGATAAAAATGCACAAGGTCCTGGGTTTTTTCCGTTTATAATAGTTATAGGAATTCGAATTGGATCTCCAAGGTAATTTTCACTCACAGTATAACGTATGTCGACAGTTTTGCCGGGGTGGACTTTCCCATCTGGAGGAAGAATAAATGACTTCGCTTTCTTCATTCTTACAGTACAAAAAGTAAGTAAGTGTGTAAAAACTTACGGGAAAGGATAGAAATCGGACTCAGAAGATTTTAAAGCTAGAAGTAGAATCAGTAGGTAATGTCAAAAGGTCCCAAGAAAATAAATGTGGGAGTCCTGAGTTTACATAATTCTAGAGAAACAAAGGCCATTTTAAATTCCGTAGACGCCCTTGGTCATGATTCTACGTGGATTCGGAGAGAAAATGTGGAAATTGTGATTGAAGGAAAAGAGGTAAAAATAAAACCGGACGTAGATATTGTGGTAAACAGATTACTTCTCACGAAAATGGAGCAGCCAACAGAAGGCTTTGGCCTGGCTAGTGTGTTTTCAAAGGTCAAGCCGATATTGAATCCCCCGGAAGCGTGCATTACTGCAATTCATAAATTTGCAGCTGCAACGTTATTGGCTAGGGAAGGAATTCCAGTTCCAGATGCATTACTGGCCCTAGATCATAGACGATTGAATAAAAAAAAAGAGAGGTTTGGACAAACCGCAGTGTATAAAACTACTATTGGTACAAATGGAGGTGGCACTTGGAGAGTAGAGAAAGAAAATAAAATTAATCCCCAAGTGGGTCAGAGAGAAGCTTTTCTACAAGAATTCGTTAATAGTGGGCAAGAGAGAAATAGCGATCTTCGGGTGTATGTTGTAGGTGGGAAGGTCATAGGATCGATGAATCGTTATGCTCCGAAAGGAGATTGGAGAACTAATGTTTCGCTTGGTGGGGAAATAGAAAATGCCGAGAAAACCCTTACAAAAGAACTCGAAGATATATCAGTGAAGACTGCAGAGGTGCTTGGATTGGACTATGCAGGGATAGACATTGTAGAGGGAGAGGATGGTTGGAAAGTACTAGAGGCGAATCCAACTGCAGGGTTTAGAGGATTATACAGGGCAACGGGGATATGTGTAGCTCCATATATTGCAGAGCTAGCTATAACCAGAGCGGGTGGCACCATAGAACATGAAATGGTTGAAAAGTTATCATCTAAATTTGACGATTCAAATCCAAGTTCGGTTCCAAGAAAGAAAGTGTTTGAATTTGAAGAGAACATAAATATTGTTGATTACATCACGGAAGTTGTAGTAAGAGGAACGAGGGGATATGAAAATGTCGAGGCCAAAGCAGACACAGGAGCTGCGAGGACTAGTATTGGTATGAAACTAGCTGCTAGGATTGGAGCAGGCCCAATACGGGATACGGCTTTGGTGAGAACGGGGAACGAGAAAGAGGGACGTGCTAGGCCACTTGTAGATATAGTGGTGGGAATAAGAGGTACGCAGCATACAATTACTGCAAGTATCGAAGATAGAAGACATATGGACTACCAGATTATTTTAGGGAGGGACATATTACAACACTATCAGATTCGTGTTAGATGACATAGAGAGTCTAGTCTACTGCAGTCCACAGATATCGACTAGCATAGCTTCGGTATGGACACCA
This sequence comes from Halobacteriales archaeon, assembly GCA_029941175.1. Taxonomy (GTDB): domain Archaea; phylum Halobacteriota; class Halobacteria; order Halobacteriales; family Hikarchaeaceae; genus Hikarchaeum. The sequence goes on along the minus strand of JAPYRM010000032.1, from coordinate 2,766 downwards.
ATCTTCTGCTTTTTCGACCATTTTAGAAGGAGTATCTAATGGTGGATAAAGTTTCTGCATAGCCTTTCTAATACCGAGATCTTCTACGGGAAAAACATCCTCTCGTGCTAGAACAAAAATTAAAAACATCTTAGCAGTCCAGACTCCGACTCCACGTATCTTTGTGAGAGTTTCAATCACGTCTTCGTCATCCATGGAGTGTAGTTTTTCAGCAGATAGACCCTCCTTGAATGCGGATGCTATATTAAAAATGTAATCAACTTTTTGCGCAGAAATTCCAGTAGACTTGAGATCGTTTTTGTTTGCGTTTAATATAGAAGTGGGAGTTATTTCAAATCGTTCGAAAAGTCTGTTTCGTATTGCCCTGGCAGATGCGACAGAAAGTTGTTGATTGATTACAGAGATTACGAGACGTTCAAAAGGGTCAGGGTGTGGAAGGAGCTCGATGGGGTGATGGTTGCCAATAAGAGAGGCCATGACTGGATCTTTTTTTAAGAAAGCATAAGGATCTACTACCATGGGAAATAATTATATAAATCCTTTCCCGAGTAATTCTCTTGCAATTATATTTTTTTGAATTTCAGAGGTACCTTCATAGATTTGGGTGATCTTTGCATCTCGATATAATTTACTAACACCGAAATCGTCTACATATCCTGCGCCCCCATGAATTTGAATTGCTTCGCTCGTTACCTGAACCGCTATTCTTGAAGAATATTCTTTTGCCATGGATGCAAGTGCAGTTAGGCGATTTTTTTCGTGAGTGGCAGTCCAAGCTGATTTGAAAGTTAGATTCCTAGCTGCTTCGGTGAGAGTATACATTTCAGCGAGTTTGTGTTGAATGGCTTGGAAATCAGAAATGGGACGGTTGAATTGATGGCGCTCTTTGGCATATGCAAGAGATTGTTCGCAGGCCCCTTGTGCAATTCCAACCGCCTGTGCAGATACCATTGTTCGAGATTCGTCGAAGAATTGCATTAATTGGAGAAACCCCGCCCCACGCGTTCCAACTAAATTTTCTTTGGGTACGCGGGCGTTGTCAAAGATTAATTCTGCGGTATCGGACGCACGAATTCCTAATTTTCCAGTTATCTTTTCAGCTGAGAAGCCATCAGTTCCTTTTTCCACGAGAATTTGAGAAAATCCAGAGTAGCGATTGGTATCATCGGGGTCGGTTTTACACATTACAACAAAAAAATCACCAACAGTTCCGTTTGTGATCCACATTTTTCTGCCATTGAGTACCCATTCATCTCCGTCCTCGTCTGCCATGGTAGAAATGGAAGTCACATCAGATCCTGCCCCAGATTCTGAAATTGCAGAACCCATAACAGATTTTCCAGAAGTGATCGAGGGAAGATATGTTTCTTTTTGTTCATCGGTCCCAAAAGCGAGAATTGTATCAGCACCAAATCCTGCAGAATAGATACATAGACCAATACCGGGATCTATCGCAGACAATTCCTCTACAAGGATGGCATAGTCGATTGGAGAATGAGAAGAACCACCATATTCAACAGGAATATGAGATCCTGTCAATCCCATATCTGCAGCTTTTTTCATTACGTCGTACGGATAGGTTTCATTTCGATCGTGTTCCTGAGAAACAGGAGCCATCTCTGCTTCTGCAAATCGTCGAACTTCATCTCTTATTAACGTTTGTTCAGTGGAAAGGGAGAAATCCATGAGGAGAATAGACCCGGACTCGATAAAGATGTTACCCATATTAGTGGGAAGAATATTCAAAAAGTAAATTATTAGTCCCAATGAAGAAACGTTGAAACGGATGGGGAATTACAGACAAATTATGGAAATGGAAAGGGTCACCAAAGTAGCAGTTCTAGGGGCAGGAAATATGGGACATGGGATAGCTGAAGTTGTTGCTATAGCCGGATTCACAGTAGTGATGAGAGACATTACAGAAGAGTTGGTGCAGAAAGGTTATGAGGGCATAGTATGGAGCTTGAACAAATTAGTTGAAAAAGGTCAAATTTCTGAGAAAAAATCAAAAGAAACACTAGATAGGATAACGACAGTTGTTACAATTGAAGGTGCGGTTTCGGATGCGGACATTATCATAGAAGCGATCCCAGAGCGCATGGAGCTCAAAAAGGAAGTGTACAAAGAGGTTGAAAAATATTTACCAGATCGTGCAGTGGTACTTTCCAACACGTCTTCGTTATCAATTACAGAGTTGTCAGAAGTGATAGGATGCCCAGATAGATTTTGTGGTTTGCATTTTTTTAACCCCCCAATAAAAATGCCCCTAATAGAGGTAATTTCAGGAGACCACACATCGAAAGAAACGTTTGAATTTGCTACACAGTTCGCCAAAAAAATAGGTAAGTTTCCAGTCAGCGTGTACAAAGATAGTCCGGGGTTTATAGTTAACCGAATTTTGACTCCATTGCTTAATGAAGCTGCATGGATAGTTTATGAAAAACGGGGAAAAATTCAAGAGATTGAAAGTTCTGCAAAATATGGTTTGGGCCTCCCAATGGGGGCATTTGAACTATCGGATCAAGTGGGCATTGATGTGGCAGTGCATGTATTAGAATACTTACGCGAAAGGCTCGGTGAAGAGTACGGGCCGTGTCCGTTGTTGGTGGAAAAGGTTGACGAGGGGAACGTTGGCAGAAAAGTTGGAAAGTTACGATCCCCCCGCCGGAGGGGGGGGGGTCGTAGCAGGGGGGGATCGTAAGTAGAAGGTAGGTACCACGGGGCCGGCGAGGGCTGGCGAAAGTTACGATCCACCCCCTTCGTAAC
>JAPYRM010000031.1 GCA_029941175.1 Halobacteriales archaeon | reverse complement strand
GGATAATGTTTTCTTGATCATCTAATTTAATATCAAACGTATATTCATCTCCACAAGATGGGTTTTCGCCAGTGTGGGTAAATGTGGGATTGTCCAATGCCCCATAATTACGTGGATGTTTATAATGGTCTAGAATTTGCTGTCGATACATATCGGAACCCAAAGACATATTCGCGTTGGGTATGTCCTTGAGTAGTAAAATATTTATGATTATTTCGCGGGATAGACTAACCCGAAAGAAAACCAAGTGTTTCTTCAATTCGGCCTAGCTCGGGCCCAGTGGTATTGCCTCCCGAAACATATCCGTGAGTATTGGCAACTAGGCCAGATCCAATTAAAGGGCCTCCAAAATTGATAGATCCGACATTAACTGGAGTTTCAAAGTGATTTTGTAACTGGTTAAGTTCTGTGTCAGAAGTTAAAGGAGGACAGAGTACTCCATTATTGGTAGCTACAGCCGCAGTTCCCACAGTTGGGATTCCTGCAATAGTACAACGAATCACAGGGACGTCAAGAGTCTGTTCAATTGTGGAGATGGCCTTATCACTTAAGTACCAATGGGCACAAGCTCCGTTGTCATTTGCTAATACAACATTCCCAACAGCGTTGATATTTCCAGGAATTTCGTTGAGTGGTAAATCTATTTCAGAAGTTATGTTCTCTCGCTCGAGTTCTGTTATCTGAGAACTTACAAGAAGACCAGAATTATTACCACACAGGAGTGCACCTGTCGTGATAGACCCGCCTATTGTTGTTTCGACGAGGTCTACTTTTAACTCAGAGCACAAGCTATCTAGTAGAGCCCCTTCTAAGTTTGGTCTAGCGAAAAGATAATCGTTTGTTGCTGTAAGGAACACACCTATACAAGACGCACTGGAGATATTAGTCTGAAACACGGCTAAGCTGCATGCTCCGCCTCGACTACACGGAGACCATCTTCTTCAAATAAAGCTGCACGGACGCGTATTTTTGTAGGAGGGCCTTTTTGACCACGAGCCCAGACGATCTTGTTGATTGAGGGATCGAGTCTAATTTCGTCGGGTGAGACCTTAAAATGTTTTGATAGATACTGTCGGATTAGGGATATGGCCTTTTCTGCACGTTTGTAAGACGGAACGGCATTTATGTCACGTAGAGGGATCGTAACAACTCGTTCGTCGAAGTTGCTTGAGCTCATTCGTCTGTGTTACTCATGCGCCAATGACGTCGTTTTGGATTGTTAATAGTTCCTCGGTTAGTTTTTAAAATAACCCAAACAGGGACTCTACTATTCTGACGATCAAGCTTGGCTAATCTTTTTTTCTTAGCTTTAGATTTCTTGACCATGGATGGGGTGTATCTATTGCCTAGTATATTAAAACGCTATCCTTTCTGTTCTATGACGAATTGGACGAGTGAAAGTATAGATTGAAGGGTCCACGGAAGGGAGAAGTATAGTGAAAATAGAGGTCGTAGGGCTTAACTTTAGGCCAAACATAATAGGGACATGGTTGGACGGGAAGAAGACAAGAGTTGGCAAAAAAAACGTGGAAACGAGAACCCATATGAGGGGTTTGATTTGGATCCCAAAGTATTAACAATAGACATAGACCCTAGATACATAGATCCGGTTGATTCTCACGTATTGCCAGACTTACTAGATGAATCTACCATACCAAAAGATCTAGTTGAAGTTGATGTTTTGATGGAGATTGGATTGTCATATATCATGATAGATAAATTTGAACAAGCAATTGATTCATTTTCACGGATTATTTGGTTTACAGAGGATAGTGAGGTTCTTCAAGAGGCATGGGTAAACAAAGGTGTTGCACACTCAGAATTGGAAGAATGGGATGAAGCTATAGGATCATTCAGAGAGGCGGTAATAACTGATAGAAAGGGGAAACATATTGCGACTGCAGAAAATAATCTTGCGTTTGCATTGTGGGAATTCGGGAAGGATGAAGAGGCGATGGAACACGTTGAAAATGCCATTGAAATGGATGAGAGGTTTGCAGAGGCCTGGTACAATAAGGGATTTTTCTTGAATGAGAGAGCACTATTTGATCAAGCACTATATTGTTTGGATAACGCAATTGGGCTAGGGTATCGGAGCATAAACGTACTCCAAGAAAAACTTCGTTCGTGTGATGGACTTGAAGATTATGAAGAGGGAGGGAGAGTTAGCGAAGCGATTGAATTGATGATGGAGAAATGAAATGGACAATATAAAAGATAAAAAATGATTCTAAAAGAAAGAATGACAGATCAAGGATTGTTTGTTTCCCTATGTGATAGTGAAATAATGGGAAAAACTTTCAAAGAAGGTGAAATTTCATTGACAATTACAGAATCATTTTATAGAGGAGAGGAAGCCAAAGAAGAAACTATTAAAAAAAGTCTAAAAAATGCGAGTATAGCAAATATCATGGGTGTGGAATCAGTTAGAATTGCAATAGAAACGGGGATAATTAGTGAAGATCATGTTCTGAAAATTGGAGAAGTCCAACATGCGCAATTTGTACGTCTGTAAAAGGGATCGAAGGAGTGTTATCGTTTCGGGTTAAATCGAGGATATAAGAGATGGCAGGGTCAAATATACTTGATACAGAAAAAATAAGGAAGGAGTTTCCAATACTAAATATAGAAGTTAGAGAGGGAGTTCCACTAGTATACCTTGATAGCGCTGCGACTTCACAAACACCAAATATAGTATGTGAATGTATAGAGGAATACTACAAGAAAATTAATTCGAACGTACACAGAGGCACTCACAAATTGGGCATGGATGCGACTGATGCATATGAAAAAGCTCATGACAAAATGATTGAGTTTATAGGAGGGTCTAACCGTGAGGAAATGATTTTTACAAAAAGCACTACGGAATCGATTAACTTAGTGGCTCAATCATGGGGATTAAGAGAACTTGAGGGGGGTGATGTAATAATACTTACAGAAATGGAGCATCATGCTTCTCTAGTAACGTGGCAACAAATTGGAAAGAGAACGGGAGCTACCGTGAAATATATCAAAATTGATGATGCAGGGAGACTAGATATGGAACATGCGAATGAGATAATTGACAAAGACGTCAAGATGATGTCATTAGTACACGTATCTAATGTTCTTGGAACGGTGAATCCAGTGAAAGAACTGTCAAAAATGGCACATGAAAACGGAAGTTTGGTACTAGCTGATGGTGCCCAAGCAGCACCTAGTATGCCAATTGATGTCAAAGAATTGGATGTTGATTTTTATGCTTTTTCGGGGCATAAAATGGCAGGTCCAACTGGGATTGGTTGTCTTTATGGAAAAGAAGAGATACTAGATGAGATGGAACCATTTATGTATGGAGGTGAAATGATTAGAAAAGTCACATATGATTCGTCTTCGTGGAATAATCTTCCATGGAAATTTGAAGCTGGAACCCCACCAATTTGTCAGGGAATTGCTCTTGCTCGGGCCGCAGATTATTTAGAAAAAATTGGTCTCGATAAAATTTGGCGTCATGACAATGAACTAGCAGAATATACGATTAAATCTCTTTTAGAATTTGAAGGGGTAGAAATATATGGACCCCCTATTGGAGAGGAGAGGGGGGGATTGGTATCATTTAACTTAGAAGTTCCCCACGCACATGATATTGCATCTATTCTTAATGATCATGGCATTGCTATTCGTGCAGGGGAACATTGTACACATCCACTTCACCGAAAATTGGGGATTGCGGCTTCAGTCCGAGCATCGTATTATCTGTATAATACGAAAGAAGAGGTAGATAAACTAATTGCAGGAATTGGAGAAATCAAGAAGATATTTGAATAGTCACATCAAGAGTGGAAAGGTACTGCTCGTGTGGATGTTGCTTTAAATGTAGCCACTACAGGAGAGCCAAGTTGAAAATTCAATTGTTGGAGGCTTTCCAATGAAACTAGAGCTGTCATTGTGATATCAGATCCTACATCAAAAGTAACTTCTGCGATTGCTTCATGAGTAGCAATCGAAGTGATAACTCCAACGAAGCGGTTTAATGCACTTGTTATTATGGAAGAAGAAGTGAAGGGAGGAGAATGGAGTGTAATGGAATCAGATCTTAAAGATATTTGTACGTATTCTGCATCCGTAAAAAGAAGAGCCCTGATTGGGCCCGCGGGAGTGAGTATTGTTGCGAGTTCCCCGGATCTAGATAGGACTTGTCCTTGTAATACTATTTCTTCGGTTCCAAGAATGTCAGTGAAAGTTATTTCTAATCGGGAGAAACGGTCTAATAATTCATAAGCAATCTTTGTGAGAGAACTGCCACCTCCCCCTTGACCACCACGTGTTCGGGATAATAAAGGCCCGGAATGCATTTCCAATTCCTGAATACGTTTGTGCGCTCTCGAATAGGATCTTCCGAGTGAAGAAGATGCAGAGTTCAAAGATCCGTGCTCTTCTACGGCTTGTAGAAGAAGGACATCTTTTGAATTAAAAGAAACAGAACCAATTCGAAAATGCAAATCGAATTCATTTTGCATGAGTTGGATAAGAGACAGGAAGTATAAAAGTGGTTATGTCTGTTTAGACATAATGGTAACTGTTATGTCGAATGAGACATAATGATCGGTGAAAAGGAGAGAGTAGTATGGGAATGACACGCAGAGAATTGATTTTTCTATCTTCTATGTGGCCCATTTTACAGCTAGGGGGGTGCTTAAACGAAAACAAAAATAATTCAGAAAACGGAAAGAGATTAAATTTAGATCCGGTGTATTTACTCGTTGCGGGGAGCCTCCTAACATCGATAGAGATGGGTATGAAAAATGAAGTTGAGATTCCATTGAGAGTTGAAGCCCATGGCTCGGTGGCTATTGCCCAATTAGTTAAAGATGGATTGAAGAATCCAGATATAGTTTCAGTGTCGGATCCGGTACTCTTTGAAAGTGTGATAAAACCTAAATGGTATGTTGAGTTCGCTACAAATCAAATGGTTATTGCATATAATGAAAACACAGATGGCGGGAAATTAATTGCAGATGGTGGCGAGGAAAAATGGTATGAACCAATACTGAGAAATGATATAAAAATAGGAAGGACAGATCCTAATTTAGACCCGTTAGGATATCGAACGTTATTCCTATTAGAACTAGCAGAAATGTATTACAAGGAAGTGAATCTGAAAAAGGAAGTCCTATCCAAAAGTTGGGTTTTTCCAGAGATTGAACTAATGAGTTATTTTGAAATAGGTGGGATTGATGCAGCGATTGTATATAAGAATATGGCTGTTGAACGCGGGTATGATTATGTTGAACTGCCCATAGAAATAAATCTAAGCTCTCCGGAAAAAGTGAATGATTGGTACTCCAAGGTGGGATATAAATTGAAAAGTGGGGAAATTGTGCGAGGAGATGTCATAAAATATAGTTCAACTATTTTGACCAGAGAATTAGATGTGGCAGTTATAGATGTTTTTAGAGAGCATATTAATGGAAATTATCTTCAGAAATTTGGGTTTGGTGTACTAGGAACATATCCAGAGGTTATTGGGGATATTCCAGATGAGATTGGAGGAGTATTAGTTGGATGAAAAATAAAATATCATCCATAGGAATTTTGGGAGGAATTCTCATGATATACTATATAGCTCCTGTCGTTTCGTTGTTGTTTTGGAAAGCTAACAATGCCATGATCCCAAGCATCATGAACGAAGACGTGATCTCTGCAATGATCACTTCAGTGGGCACTTCCATAGTTAGTGTGTCAATTTCATGCATATTAGGTATTCCACTTGCATATTTTTTGTCACGGTCTGCTTTCAGGTGGAAGAATATTGTTTTATTCGTAGTATTTTTACCGTTGGTATTGCCCCCGATAGTTAGTGGTATGGTACTACTTACATTGTTTGGTCCGGGGTCTATCCTGGGCTCGTTGGCGATGTCTTCTGGGATCGAATTGACTCAATCGCTGGTGGGGATAATACTTGCACAGGTATTTGTCATATCTCCATTCGTTGTAATCGCAACAAAAGTGGGATTTGATTCGGTTGACGAAAAACTCGAATATACTTCAAGGTCCTTGGGGAGAACAAAAATTGAAACTTTTTGGAGGGTTACATTGCCACTATCAATGAGAGGCATAATTGCAGGAATAATGCTTGCTTTCGCTAGAGCTATGGGAGAATTTGGCGCAACTATAATGATGGCATATTATCCAAGAACTATGCCAACTCAAATATGGGTTTCATTCATTACAGGCGGGATTGAAGAAGCATTCCCGGTGGCAATAGTGTTGCTAGTAAGTTCCATAATTGTAATTTTATTAATTAGTGTGTTAGGACAAGAAGTTAGAGGTAGTTATGCTCCATATTAAATCAATAATCAAATCTATTGGGGAATTTACATTGGGCCCGATAGAGTTAACGGTGGGAAATGAAATTTTAGTGATTTTGGGCCCGTCGGGTTCGGGGAAAACCACATTGTTGAATGTGATTTCTGGAATTTTAAACATGGATTGTGGAGAGATTCTAATCGGGGGAAAAAACATATCCAAAGAACCAATAGAAAAAAGAAGTACTGCCATTGTATTTCAAGAAGATACTTTGTTTCCACATATGACAGTTATGGAAAATATAACGTATGCGGATGTCGGGGGGGAAGATATTAAAAAAATTATTGATATTTTTGGGATCGGAAAAATACTAGACCGTTCTATTGATACATTATCAGGGGGGGAGAAAAATCGTGTGTCATTGGCACGGGCCATAGTTTCTAAACCAGAGGTATTGTTATTGGACGAACCACTAAGCAGCTTGGACTATCCGATTAGAAAGAGGTTGAGTATAGATCTTCGAAAAATATTGAAACAGATCGAAATACCAGTAATATATGTAACTCACGATAGAGATATTGCATGGGAAATTGGAGATAAGATTGCAATTATGTCGGGTGGAAAAATCTGCCAGATTGGAACATCGGAGGGTATATTTAAAAATCCTAAAACGGTAGTTGCTGCTGAAATAACAGGAGAATCGAATATATTAAAAATGGTAGTGGGTGAAAGCAATGGGGATGGGCATATAGTTGAGTGGGGGCCTTACAGACTAGAAGCTCGGATTAGCGGATTGGAAAATGGTAAAGAAGTTCGGGCTTGCATTCGTCCAGAGAGTATCGTTCTTGGAAAACAGAAAAAAGGAAAAAATTGGATGAAAGGAGAGATTGTTGAAAAAATATTTAAAGGACACAGGTATGCAGTAGAACTAGACATAGAAGGTGTGAAAGATCAGATTCGGGCGTATGCATCCCTAAAACAGAATGAAACTATAAAATTAGAAAAAGGAATAACATTAGGAGTGTATTTTCCAAAGGAATCCATCCAGATACTTTCAAACAAGTGAGATTCTTTTAAGCAGATATAACCCGTTTAGAAAAGTGACATAATCTTAGTGTTCGAGTAAGAAAGTTGATTAGTAAGGTTCTTGCTATGCGGTGCCTCACGGGAGTACATGCCTATATTCTCTATCCAAGGTCGTTTTCGGGCAGGCATCCGGTGGGCCCCGTTTAAAGTGGAAATGGAAGCACAAAATTCAGAGCTAGCTATCGAACATTGCTATTCCAATTTTGGCAGTCAACATCGTTTGAAACGGAGGCAAATTATAATTGAAGAGGTCTCATCAGATGAGTCAATCCAATCCTAAACTCCAAGCATTATCTCAGATGATGATGGAAATAGAAAGTAGATTAGAAGGGCTCTATGGTGAACTACAAAATTTACAAATGTTAAAAGAAGACGTAGAGATAGCGGTTGAATCGATGGAATCCATTTCTACTGGTTCTACAATTCAAGTTCCTATTGGTAGTGAAACTTATGTCCGTGCTTCAGTAGTAAGTGATGATGAATTTATTATTGGGATAGGTGGAAATTATTCCCAAGGACAGAGTAAAGAACAAGCTAAAATAATTCTTACAGAGAGAACTCAAACAATAGCATATAGGATGGAAAATGTTTCAAAAGCCATTGAAGAATTGAAGGCTCAAGGGACAAAACTAGGCCAGGAAGCCCAAGAACAATTATCCAAACTACAATAATAAAATTGGGTCAAATAGTTCTAGAAATAAGAAGTATCGAATTATTCTGGTCTGAGTCCGCCACCTTCAACGAGCATGATTGCTTCTCCATCTGCTAAATTGGGAGCATCTACTAAACGAACGACGCGTTTTGTTCCTTTTGATTTTCGGAGGTATAGTCTAAAAGTAGAGGTATGTCCGAGAATATTCCCACCTATTGGTCGGGTAGGATCTCCAAAGAAAGAATCTGGATTGGTAGAAACTTGATTTGTTACGAGAGTTGCAACATTGTATAGGTCGTTTATTCTCATTAAATCGTGAAGATGTTTATTGAGTTTCTGTTGACGGGTGGCCAAGGTGCCCCTGCCAATATATTCTGCACGGAAATGGGCAGTAAGGGAATCAACACAAACGAGTCGAATGGGGAATTTAGAGTCCATAGATTTGCCGACAAGCACCTTCGCTGTTTGTGCGAGTAACATTTGATGATTTGAATTAAAAGCCTTAGCAACGTGAATATTATCAAGTACGGCCGCGATTAGAGCTTCTATAGCAAAGTCGTCTTCGGGGGAACCATCAATGCCGTGTAAACGCATTGTTGCTGCCTGAGCATCGCTATCAAGACCACGAACCATATCATCGATTCTTTCAGGACGGAAAGTATCTTCAGTGTCGATGAAAATTGCAGATCCTTCGAGTCCCCCTAGTTCTCTTGGAAGTTGAACATTTACAGAGAGCTGGTGAGTAACTTGAGACTTTCCAGATCCGAATTGACCATATACTTCAGTTATAGATTGGGTTTCTACACCCCCACCTAATAAATCATCTATTGCAGGAACACCCCAGGTAAGCTTTCCAATTAGATCTCTTCTTTTTTTGACTTCAGTTGCCGTTTCAAATCCACCAATATCAGAACTTTTTCTAGCAGCTTGTATAATATCTGCCGCAGTACTTTCTCCTATGTCTGCAGTACTAGATAATTCCATAGG
>JAPYRM010000030.1 GCA_029941175.1 Halobacteriales archaeon | reverse complement strand
CTTTATCCTTTATATTTGCTATCCAGAGGTATAGCCCTGCACCATTCTACGCTCTCGATGAAATAGACGCATTTCTGGATGCTTCAAACGCAGAATTGGTAGGGGAACTCTTGGATGAACTCGCCGTCGGGACTCAATTCATAGTTGTGTCTCACAGATCTGCACTACTTGAGCGATCCGAACGCGCAATAGGGGTTGTAATGCAAGAAAATAATATATCCGCGGTCACTGGAATCTCCCTCAATACCGAGGTGAATATTCTCACATGAGTATAAATAATGAAGAAGAAAATTTTTCTTTCTCTTACGATCCTCTCAATGAACCGATCAGCATCCTAGTACAACTTGCCAAGGATGGCGAAATAGACCCCTGGGATATCGACATCGTGAGTGTAACTGACAAATTCTTAGCAAGACTTGATAAATCTGATCTCCGAACATCTGCAAGGGCGCTTCTATATGCTAGTGTTCTCCTCAGAATCAAGTCAGATGTCATTTTCCCCCCCGAACCACTTGCTGAGGGAACTCATCTAACAAGCGAACTAGATGATGTTTCAAGTCAAGACCCACTTTTCATTTTTGAAAAAGAACTTAATAGGAGATTAACTAGGAAAAGAGTTAGAGGTTCTCCTAGAACTTTAGAAGAACTCGTCCGAGAATTAAGAGACGCCGAATTAAATTCAAATTGGAAACTTTCACGTCAATACGACACTTCTGACTCTCCTCGCGGTTTCAGGAGAGGAGTTCAACGCCTGGACTATCATGTTGGTGATCAATCCAGACTCGAAAACGAACCTACTGAAAAAGATGTTATTGGAACTGCTCATGTTGAACCAATTGAGGAGTCAATTTCTCAATTATCTATTCTCCTTCAATCTTTTTATGAAGACGGAAAATCCGAAGTTTCTTTCGAGGAATTGGCCCAATCCAATAGGTCTAGAATTTCTCTATTCTTGGCACTTTTATTCATGGCCCAAAGAGGAAACATCTACTTAGAACAGGAAGAATTATTTGGAGATTTACGAGTAAAGAATTTACTCTTGTAACATTCTTTTCCATAAAAAATATTTCCGAACTTTATACTTTTAGTCGTATATCACTAATGATTCTATCCTGGCATCTGAAATTTCTTCGATTTTTTTTCTTCCATTAAGCTCACTCAATTCTACCATGAATCCAAAACCCGTCACTAGGTTTTCTGGAATCAATTTAAACGCTGCAGTTGCGGTACCGCCTGTTGCCAACAAATCATCTATTATCAATACCTTCTTAGATTCTTGAAACGCATCTTTGTGCACTTGAATCTCCGTTTCTCCATACTCTAGGCTAACAGCTTGCGAGTATACCTCTCTAGGCAACTTATTTGGCTTTCTTAAAGGGACGAAACCTGCATTTAGCTTGTAAGCAATCGGGGCCCCCACGACAAATCCTCTCGATTCAATCGAAGCTACCGTATCGATTTCACATTCCACCCATATTTCGGTCATTTTATCAATCAGAATATTGAATAAGTCTTGATCTTTCCACACGGGTGTTAAATCTTTAAACACAATCCCTGGTATTGGATAATCCTGCACCTCTATAATCTCACACTCTATCTTTTTCATTCTTTTTTTGATCCCATTTCAATTAGATCTTGGTGCATCTCTGAGAGCCTATCTTCTATGACATACATTATGTCGTTTTTTAATATTTCTGCATCCCAATTGGTTTCTGAATATTTTTGTATGGACCATATGAATGCAAAGTTTGTCCCTACTATCCAACAAACTATGCCTATGACTATCATAAAAAACCCCACTTCTGGAAATATTCGGTAGTTAATCATCGTCGGAGTATACCGCTGTAAACCAAGTGGAATTAATCCCCCCGCACCAACCCCTGCAATCACTATGGATGTGGCTATTATAGTCACAACAAACCACAAACCTGTGTATATTCCTATCTGTCTAATTACATTTGAATTTTTCATATATTCTCTAACCTCGCGCTCCCCCCCTAAAAATAATTTGGTCAAATTCTTTCATAATTCCTGTTACCGGAAGCTTCTTTTCCCGGCTAGCCAATTTCCACAACAAGACTAATGACCACAATCTGGTTAACCGATATATCTAAATCTGACATAAAAATAGCAGGTGGGAAAGGTGCATCTCTCGGGGAAATGATACGTTCAGGTTTCCCCGTGCCTCCTGGTTTTATTATTACTGCATCAACTTATCGCGATTTCATCAACGAAGCTGGAATCGCTGAACAATTAGTTGACATAGTTGATGTAGACGTCGAAGATTCTGATGCCCTAGTGACTGCCCACTCAAAAGTAGTAAACCTAATCCAAAATGCGTCCATTCCTCTATCTGTTCAAGAAGACATACTCCTCAAATTCGATGAGTTGAATCAACAGATTGGAGAAGAGGATGTCTTTGTTGCCGTGCGCTCTTCTGCTACAGCTGAGGATCTGCCAGAAGCATCATTCGCTGGACAACAAGAAACTTACTTAAATGTGAGACGGAGTGACTTACTAGAACGAGTCAAAGATTGTTGGGCTTCTCTATTCACCCAACGTGCTATTTATTATAGGTCTGAAAAAGGATTCTCTACAGCTGACGTCGACATTTCTGTCGTCATCCAGTCTATGATCGACGCAGAAACTTCTGGCGTTCTTTTCACTCGGCATCCCTCTACTGGCGATCCCCATATGGTCATTGAAGCTGCGTGGGGACTCGGGGAAGCCGTAGTATCTGGAGAGGTTTCACCGGATAATTATATAATTGATAGAGAAAGTAAAACAATTCTCAGTCTAACAATCTCCGATAAACAAATCCTCTACGAACGCGATCAATACACCGGCGAAACTTTGAAACGTAATGTCCCTTCGGATCTGCGAGAGGTCCAAGTTCTACCCGAATCAATCTTACTAGAATTAACCCAATTGGGGGAGGAAGTCGAAACGCATTATGGGTCCCCTCAAGACATTGAATGGGCAATTTACAATGATAAAATATATTTATTACAATCGCGTCCCATAACTACTCTTAATACTCCTTTCACTCCTGAAAATCCTTCTCTAAATGGCATAATCAACATCGAAGATAAACCTCCAAATTCCACCCCAATCCACTCTACTAATCCCATTCTAACTGGAATCGGATCTAGTCCCGGTGTTTCTTCGGGCCCCGTTCGAATTATAACAAACTTAGATCACCTAGATAAAGTTGTTTCTGGGGATATTCTTGTAACTAAAATGACCACTCCCGATATGGTCCCTGCGATGAAACGTGCTGCGGGAATCATCACCGATGAAGGTGGTATGACTAGCCACGCTTCTATTATTTCACGCGAATTGGGGGTCCCTGCTATTGTTGGGACCAAATTCGCCACAACCCAACTAGAAGATGGAAACTTTGTCACCATGGATGGAAATTTGGGCATTGTCCTGGAGGGTACTTCTCATCACGCCTCTCCTTCCGATGCCAGCAAATCTCCATTTAATATCCCATTTTCCAAACCTATGACTGCCACTAAGATTCTAGTAAATGTTTCCATCCCCGAAGCAGCCGAACGGGCAGCTTCAACAGGGGCCGATGGTGTTGGTTTACTCCGGATAGAGCATTTAATACTCTCTACAAATAAAACCCCTGAAAAATATATAGCTGATCATGGCTCAAAAGCATATGTTGAAGAGCTCATCCGTGGGATAAGTGTGGTCGCAGATGCCTTCTACCCTCTCCCCGTGCGAGTAAGAACTTTGGACGCTCCAACGGACGAATTCCGTCAACTCCAAGGAGGTGAAGACGAACCCTATGAACATAACCCTATGCTAGGTTATCGAGGGATTCGACGATCTCTCGATACTCCTGATCTTTTTTCATATGAGTTACAAGCATTCTCCAAACTTTTCGATATGGGCTATGATAACATTGAGATCATGTTCCCCCTCGTCAACGACGCAAGAGATGTATTGCCTGCAGTACGTTTGATGGAAGAAGCTGGCATCGACGCAGAGAAATGCACTTGGGGTGTGATGATCGAAACACCTGGGAGCGCATTGATGATTGAAGACCTTCTCGATTCCGGGATTAAATTTGCAAGTTTTGGTACAAACGACCTCACCCAATACACTCTAGCAGTCGACAGAAACAATGCTAGAGTGGCAGATAGATTCGATGAGTTGCACCCTGCTATTTTAAAACTCATTTCCCCCGTCATTCAAGCATGTAACAATCGCTCAGTCGAGACATCGATCTGTGGACAGGCAGGATCCAAACCCGCTATGGTGCGGTATTTGGTATCTTGTGGAATTTCTTCAATATCTGCCAATATAGACGCTGTTAGGGATGTTCAACAAGAAGTTCAACGGGTCGAGCAACAACTCATACTCGATTCAATACGATTTACTAACGAGTGATCTATCTCCTGTGGACCTCCATATCCCCACATGAGTGCCAATTCTTTCCCCACTAACAATCTCGCAGTTGTAACTTGTGGATTGCCCTATGCAAATGGAAATTTACACATTGGGCACATGCGCACCTATGTCACCGGAGATACTCTGAGTAGGTCCCTACGCAAAATTGGGCAGAAAACCGCATTTGTTTGTGGATCCGATATGCACGGAACCCCTGTCGCAGTAAATGCTTGGAAAGAAGGAAAACACCCCAAGGAATTTGCCCTATCTTGGCACGAAAAATATAAACAACCTTTCCTTGGAATGGCTATTGAATTCGATAATTATGGTCACACTGATGATGAAGTCAACACCATGCTTACTCGAGAAATAGTCAAAACATTAGATGATTCTAATCATATTTATGACAAAGAGATTCTTGTTGCCTGGGATCCTCTCGAAAACCAACCTCTTCCCGATAGATATGTCGAAGGAGCTTGTCCCCATTGCGGCGCAAATGCAAGAGGGGATGAGTGTGATGACGGTTGCCAAAGGCATCTAGAACCTGGGGAAATATTAAATCCAAAAAGCATAATTACAGGAAACGACGCCGAATATCGGAATAAATCTCACAAATTTTTCCGTATTTCTGACTTTCAAGACTATCTACAGGGATTCATCAATAGACTTGAAGGAACTGCAAACGCCAAAAACCAACCTAGGGAATGGATCGAAGGATCTCTTCGCGATTGGTGTATAACGCGAGACATAGATTGGGGCATTCCTTATCCCGGGGCCGAAGAAACAGACTTGGTTCTCTATGTGTGGGTCGACGCAGTGGTCGAATATATTTCCTCAACCAAACAATACTCCGACCGCGTTGGATCTGCCACATTTGATTGGGAGTCTGCTTGGAAAAAAAATGGGGAAATAATCCACGTCATCGGACGCGATATAATCCAACATCATGCTGTTTTCTGGCCAGCAATGCTATATGGATCTGGTTACACAGAACCCCGTGCAATCATGGCAACCGGATTTGTAAATCTAAACAAAAAGGCATTTTCAACTAGCCGAAATCGTGCGATCTGGGTAGATGATTATTTCTCCGAAAAATTAGATCCAGATCTCTTAAGATATTATCTAGTTACGGTGGGAAGTCTGCAAGACGACATCGATTTTTCTTGGTCTAATTTTGCCGATAAAGTGAATGGAGAACTAGTTGGAAATACGGGGAATTTCCTCTATAGGTCTTTACTATTTGCCCATCGTGAATACGGTGGGACTCCTCAAAAATTAGTAAGCGAGACTGTAAACAAAAGAATTCAAGAAGCAATAACTGAGTTTTCCGATTCAATTAATAAATATTCTTTACGAAGTTCTGCTTTGGCTGGTACTAAATTGGCCCAGTACGGAAATGCTTATATTCAGCAAAACGAACCTTGGAAACTTAAAAAAAGCAACCCAGATTTTGCTGCCCAAGTCATTAGAGACTGTTTACAAATATGCAAGGCAGTTTGCATTTTGCTGTCTCCAACTATGCCCAACACAACTCAAAAAATATGGGAGGAAATGGGGGAATCCAATTCTATTCACCAAGTAACCTTGATTGAAGCTTTAGAATCCCCTCCCATTTCTTTCAACTCACCAAGTGAACCATTCATGCCAATCGACGACAAAAAACTCAAAGATCTCAATTCCAAGCTCGATCAACGTATAAACCACAACTCTACTATGGGCAACGAAAACTCACCTTCCGAAACTTCCAATCTCAATCGTATCTCTTTCGAACTTTTCCAAAAACTAGATCTACGAATCGGAAAAATACTCGAAACAAAAGAGATATCTGGATCAGAAAAATTACTCTTACTCACTGTAGATATTGGATCCGAAACTAGGCAAATAGTCGCAGGAATACGAAAATTCTATACTATGGACGATTTGATCGGAAAACATGTGGTAGTCGCCACCAATTTAGAAAAAGCAACCATCTTTGGAACTGAATCAGATGGCATGGTATTGGCAGCTGGAGACTCCGCAGATCTGCTTACAACCCACGGAGATTCCTCCCCCGGAGAGAGAATACGATAATAACATCCTAGCCCTTATTACTTTTTCAGCCCCACTATATCTGTAATATGGGGAAAACAAAAATAGTTTGTACACTCGGACCTGCAACATCCGATAAATCTACTATTCATGGATTAATCGATGCCGGTATGTCTGTTGCAAGAATCAATGCTAGCCATGGATCTCCCTCTGAATGGGAACATTATATCAACCTTGTTCGGGAGTCCGAAAAAGAATTTGAGAATTCTATCTCTATAATTTTCGATTTACAAGGCCCAGAAATAAGAACAACTCATTTGGACTCTCCTTTGCATTTGAATCCCGGAGACTCAGTTCAATTTGTCGAGGGACTCGGATCTCCCCCTCTTACCATCGGCACTTCTCACCTCTTAACTGGAGTAGCTGTAGGTGATAATATCCTCCTCGATGATGGTAAAATTGAAACGACTATTACAGAAGTTACCTCTGATTCTATAACTGCCAAAGTTCTTTCTGGAGGCGAATTGACTAGCCAAAAAGGTATTAGCATACCTGGAGTTCGACTCAATTTGGACCCTGTAACCGAAAAAGACCGTAAAGATCTAGAATTTATCTCATCCCAAAATGTAGACTTCATAGCAGCTAGCTTTGTTCGAAACGCAGCTGATATATTGGCTATTCGATCCACGATGGAGGAATTCAACTTCGACCTCCCTATCATCGCAAAGATAGAACGATCTGATTCTCTGACAGAACTAGATTCTATAATCGAGATATCTTATGGTATCATGATCGCACGTGGGGATCTTGGCGTTGAATGTCCTCTTCAAGAAGTTCCCCTAATCCAAAAAAGAATCATTCATAAATGCATTGATTCCGGAGTACCGGTCATAACTGCAACAGAAATGTTAGATTCAATGATAACTTCCCCTCGCCCAACCCGGGCCGAGGCGTCTGATGTAGCAAATGCCGTTCTAGATGGAACTGATGCAGTCATGCTATCTGGTGAAACTGCCATTGGTATTGACCCAATCGGCGTAGTCAAAACTATGAATGGTATTATATCCGAAGTAGAATCCAGCGATGAGCATGCAGTCATACTCGAACAACGTGTATCTTCGGTTGTTTCTTCCAATACGGGTGCACTTTCTAGATCTGCACGTTATTTAGCTAGAGATATTGGGGCAAGCGCCATAATCGTCGTTTCCGATTCCGGATACACTGCACTTAAAACATCGAAATTTAGACCTAGTGTTCCCATATTTGCAGTTCTCCCTTCTGAAAATTTGTGCCGTAGACTTGCACTTTCTTGGGGAGTTTTTGCTAAACAAGAACTTTTACCAAATGAACAACCGTTCGAAATAACTAACAACGCTGTTTCTCTAGCTTTGGCTTCTAAAATAGTACGTGACGGGGACACTGTTGTTGTAATTTCTGGAATGCTACCTCATCTCTCTTGGAATACTACAAAAACATTACAAATATACGTCGCATCTGAAATTATTGATAAAGGAGTAGGTATAGTTTCAGGACTAGTTTCCGGTCCTTTATTCCGATTGTCCCCTTCCAACATCGATTCTATTCCCGAAGGTGCAATTGTTTTCATTCCCCGTACTTTTACAGAAGAAATACCCGCATTAGCAAAAAAATACTCAGGAATTTTATACGAGAGTCCTGGATTGACTAGCTATGTTGCACTTATAGCCCGCGAACTAAACCTCCCCATGATAAGCGGAATCTCGCTCCCAGACTCTCTTTCAAATAAAACTATTGTAACTCTTGATGGGGGTAGGGGCCTTCTCTATTATGGTAACACCCTTTGATCAATTGATTTTTCATTTTTTATAACTTCTTCCCTTCTTTTTTCTCATCGCAAAAATTAAGTCCTTCACGGATAATTCGTTCTTGTGTCTATTTCATCCAATCCTCCTCAAGTCTCGTTAGCTTTGATCTTACTCTTGGCGGGTATTATTTTAACCACAGCAGAGGCGATAGTCCCCGGTGCCCACTTCATAGTTTTAGGAGTTGCACTTATCTCAGCAGGTCTCCTTGGAATGGTTTTTTCTCCTTTAAACAATCCCATTGCACTTTCCATACTACTATTAATTTTCGGTGGGATTGCTCTATATCTTTTTAGAACATTAGATATATACGGTGGAAAAGGCCTTTTCCGAACATCAGACGCGGATAGTCTGCGTGACAAAACAGGATATGTTTCCGAATTGGTCACTTCAAAAGGTGGAAAAGTAAATCTATACGATGGTGGATTTGATTCATTATATTCGGCTAGAAGTACTGGCGAAACTATCTCTGTAGGGGCAGAGATAAGAGTAGTAGACCCTGGTGGTGGAAACATGTTGGTAGTCGAATCTGTTGGAAAAAAATCTTAATTTTATTGACGTATCTATAGGCTTTAATACATAGGAATCTAACCTAATTCTATGTTAGATTTACTACCATTACAAATCGGACTGATCCCTGCTATACCACTGTTAATCTTGGCGATTATTATCGTCTCACAGATGGTTATTATAGTAAATGCGTATGAGAAAAAAGCATTAACAATTTTTGGTGAATATCGTGGTTTATTAGAACCTGGTATCCGCTTCGTTCCACCCTTTGTTTCTCGTACTTACACATTTGACATGAGGACACAAACTTTGGACGTCCCTCGGCAGGAAGCAATCACTAGAGACAACTCTCCTGTTAGGGCAGACGCGGTTGTATACATCCGAGTTATGGATGCAAAGAAAGCATTCCTAGAAGTCACAAACTATAAAATTGCAGTAATGAACCTAGCACAGACAACTCTAAGGGCAGTTCTTGGAGATATGGAGCTCGACCAAACCCTGAGTAAACG
>JAPYRM010000029.1 GCA_029941175.1 Halobacteriales archaeon | reverse complement strand
ACGAGATGTTATTTGCCCCGGTAAAATCTCCACTATTGAGTGGATCCATGCCATGGAAGCAGCCGCAGCTGAAAATCTTCCTT
Organism: Halobacteriales archaeon; assembly: GCA_029941175.1. Lineage (GTDB taxonomy): Archaea > Halobacteriota > Halobacteria > Halobacteriales > Hikarchaeaceae > Hikarchaeum. Next base: position 9,263 of record JAPYRM010000029.1, on the reverse strand, counting down.
TAACTGCAACTATTATGTATGGGCATGTGGAAAACGAAATGCACCGAGCAATGCACCTTGAAGTCATACGCGACCTCCAGGATCGGACCAAGATGATCAATGAGTTTGTTCCCCTTTCTTTTGTTTATCCAAATACGCCCTTACACAAACGTGGAATTGTTTCTAGTGGGGCAACTCCATCTGAAGATGAACTAATGATAGCAGTTTCTAGATTATTTCTTGATAATATTGATAACATTCAATCATCTTGGGTCAAATTTGGAGACTCCCAAGGTCTCAAAATGCTATCTTGTGGGGCAAATGATTTTATGGGGACTCTCTTAACTGAAGAAATCACCACCCGGGCAGGAGGGACGTTCGGACAGTTCCGGAGCTTCAACGAATATGTGGATATGATCACTGCAATTGGTAGAATTCCCGCAGAACGAACAACTACTTATGACCGAATTGTAGAATTAGATGTAGACTGTCCACCATTTGGTCCTATTCTTGGCCCAAGAGCCGATGGAACTCCCATGCTTTCAAAAACAATTCCCTCGGAAATTTTCTCTTAATACGTCCTATTTTTCTAATTTTCATACACCAGCGAGTATCCTTCGATATCTCTCTCCTGATACATTTCTTGCTTCTATGGCTTGCTTAATTTCACTTGATATCCACCCCTCTTCTTTTACAAAACGATCGTATATCGGCAGTCTCTCTTTAAGAGAAACACCCATATCTGTGGCAATTGAATCCAACTCTTGAAGCGCAGGCCATGCATAATCTGGATTTATGTGGTCGATTGTGACCGGAGAAATTCCTCCCAAATCATCAATTCCACAATCTAAAAAATTTCTAATTGAAGCTAGATTTGGTGGAACTTGAACTGATACCTCTGGGGGCAAACAATATCGGGCCATGCTCACCACTCTCCGCATAGAATCCAATGAGGGAGTTCCTCCCCTCCATCGAATATTTTCAACTACAGGCTGTATAATCACTTCTTGTATATGGCCATACCTTTCATTCATCTCCCGAATGGCGAGAAGACTTTTCGCTCTGTCTTCTTCCGTTTCTCCAATTCCTACTAATATTCCAGTTGTAAACGGAACTTTAAGCTCTCCTGCAATTCTCAGTGTATTGAGCCTCTGTTCTGGATTTTTTTTCCTTATACCCGCATGAGCTTTAACCTCTGCTACTGTCTCCAACATAACTCCCATACTAGCATTTACTCTGGCAACTTTTTCCATCTGTTCTCTTGTCTGGTCCCCCGGATTGGAATGTGGAAGTATTCCCTCTTCGAGACACATTTCACACATTTCTTCAAGGTATGTGTGTATCGATTCATGACCCCACTCATTCAATTTCCTATAAATCTCTACGTATCTATCATCTGGGTCATCTCCAAAAGTAAATAGTGCTTCTGTACACCCTAGTTTAATCCCCTTTTTGACAACCTCCTTCACTTCTGTCGGTGATAACAGTGATGCTTTCCCCGGGGGGTCAAAATAAGTGCAATAGGTACATGTATACTTACAAGCTGTTGTCAATGGTATGAACACATTTTTAGCATAAGTTAATTCCGAGTTGGTCTCCACATCTTCTGGAGTAACTGAAAGCAACTCTCTCACCTCTCTTTGTTTAAATTCCATACTTTTCTCTCCCCATCCTCATCTTTTCTCTCCCCTATGTATCCCAACTCTATTTTTCCCATGTACTTCTAAACGAAACCCATTTTCTATTAACCAATCCTGAGACTTTCCCTTCCCATGAATCAATATTTCAATCAAATCTTCTTTAACATCAATATCTGTTGCAAGCCTAAACGAATCTACCTCGGTAACATTCGCTCCAATACCTTCTGCTATTTTTACATGATCAAGATATGAGGCACCATGATAATTTACTCTAAAATCTTCTCTGTGTGTCACAAAAGCATTAGTTCCTCCTAGATTCCCTGGTACAATTGAAATTTCACCCTCCGATTCTATCAATTTTCTTATAGATTCTGCAGTCGCGATAGCCAAATCACTCATCACAATGGCTATGGGCATTTTCGAGTTCTCTAGTACACTATTAACCGCAACAGATAGCGGTCTTCCGTCTACTATGACTTTCCATTGGCTCTCTATGATCTCCGTAGATAGTATCTCTGGAATTAATCCTGCATTTTTCACTGCTATAGTGACATCTTCTAACATCATTTTTGCAAACGCATAACGCTCATCTGACGTCAGAATTTCTGATAATCTAGTTTTTGGATCGTGCGGATCAAACGGTATTACAACTCGCATTAAAGTCTACTTTTGTGACGTGTAGACCGATACCACACTATCGTTCCACCAATAAGTGCCATCGCAATCACAAAACCAACTATCCTCACTATTAACCCTTTTCTTTCTCTACTATCTCCTGTTGCAAGGGCATTCTCTTCAGATTGCCTTGCCAAATCCTCCGCATTGTCAAAGTTTCCTGCATTGTATGCTGAAATGGCATTTTCGATTGTTTGCTTAGCCTCTTCATCGTCTACCTCACTTACCACAACATTAGCTTTGTCTATACTCTCCCTTGCAGCTTTACTCTCTAAATTATACGGTGAAACTTCTATAGTCCCAATTACCTCACTTGTACCTCCCAATCGAACCTGGGATAATTCCATAACTAAAACTTTATGTTCCGGTTCATATTGCCATTCTGACACTTCTGGAATCGTCCCTGAAACTTCTACCTTTATCTTCACAATCGAATCATCTAAACTAACCCCTTGCTCGAAAATTTTCCCCGCATAAATTTTCTTGGAGCCTTCAATGGGGCGATCCGCCGCATTGATTTCTGTCACCGTCCAGGTTACGCGCCCGAGCAGAGATTCTCCTCTCAATGTCCACACGTCTATAGATCCTGTGTTTGTTATATACAGTTCCGTTACCATCGTCTCCACCGTTACATCACTTCCAATTTCTGCCTGACTAATCCCTCCTTGTCCTATAGATGTTGCACCAACTATTCCTCCTATCAATACAATTCCAATTACTATGGGAATCAACCTAGAATAATGGTTCCAGCTCATCTGTCCCCCCCTCGATCAATTCCCTTAATTTTTCTTCACTCTGAGACCTAATTTCTGCCATATTTTCTTGGGCTTCAATTGCAACTCGTTGTAAATTCTTTATCCTAGGAATGTTGACAACCCCCGAAAGCATAACCGCAGCTCCAACTTTATCTTCATTTAGTATTGGGTAGTCCCCCCCTCTAACTTCCATACTACCTGTTACTTCTTCTATCCACCTTCTGCCTTTTTCTATTCCTTTTCGATTGAGATAGTCTGGTGGTCCTGATACAACAACAAGTGCCCTTTCTGCACCTTTGATTTCACATGGAAGGGTCAATCTCCCCAATGTCGCCTTTCGAATCAAACTTGTGATCCTATTTGTATTATTCGAACTATCTTGGAATTCTGCCTTTTTCTTCCCTCTTGGAATCCGTGCCAATATCCCTCCACGTTTAGTTGGAATCGGAACTGATTCTGCTGCATATCCTACCGTAGTAACACCCCCTCCTGCAAGTGTATTGATAATTTCTGACGCGTCAACAACAGATTCTGCAATATCATTGTCTTCTTGAATTTCTCCCGCCCCGAATAACACCCCGAATCTTCTCACTATTTCTTCATTTATCGCATCATAACTTCCCTCCACAGACTCCCCCCCCATTCTCCACGCGTCATTGTCGAATGCAAGTAAATTATCGGTCTCTCTAACAAATGCTTGAAATGATTTTGCAGCATTCAATGTATATATTCCTCCCTCTTCCAGTGATGGAATTATACCCAAACCATAGATTGGTTCTTTCGTGTATATCTTCTTCAAGTGTCTGGCTAATATTGGCCCTCCCCCCGAACCGGTCCCCCCTCCTAATGCCGCAACAATAAGGAACGCATCCACCTCATGAGTTGGTATCTGATCAATAATATTCTGCATGATATCAAGTTCTTCTTCTGCAATCTCTGCACCCAGTGCATTGTCCGCACCTACTCCATGTCCCTTCACTCGATCTTGCCCAATTAATATTCTCTTATCCCCTGCAACATGAGTCAAACCCATCAAATCAGCTTTGGCAGTATTTATCGCAACAGCTTCTTTTACAATACAGCTTTTAGTCTGCTTATCATACAAAAGGAATTTATCAACTATCTTTCCTCCAGCCTGTCCAAATCCAATTAGAGCGAGTTTCATATCTAGCTTTAGTCTCCGTGACAACAAATCACTTTATATCCCTCAATAAACCTTTTGGTACTTCTTTTTCATCTTATTCTCTTCTATTATTTCCTCAAAAACGAGTTGCAGCGATATGATTATCAATCCTAAATTTGTCCCTTTGATTCACCCGCGAACGCCAGAAGTCTGACGCTTTCCTTTATCGTTTTTTTATTTCCCTTTAGTTTATTTTCCCATCAAGTAAGTCTTCAATGTCATTAATTCTCTTTTTGATTTGCCCAATTTTTTCACATCATTTCTCTTCGCCACGGAATCGAGTTTGAGCGATTTGTACTGGTCCTTACCGAACGGAAGCAAAACACTAGGAACCACTTCTGCAATCGCCATTAAATATTTTTGCAAAGCCATAGGTATTGGAATTATTGCGCACGATCTCCCCTTCGCAGAATGAATGGTTTTAGTAATCTCCGCCATACTCATGACCTCTGCCCCACCGATCTCAAAAATCTGCCCACTCTCAAAATCTGTCCCTGCGAAATTAGCTATAATATCAACCAAATCCTTCACCCAAATAGGATCAAATCTCATTTTCCCACCTCCTGGTAGTGGAGTAATGTATGGCGGTGCTATTCTCTTTATGAACGAAATGAACTCTCCCCCTTCTCCAAATACCACGGAAGGACGGAAAATACACCATTCGAGACTAGATTTTTTAACTATCTTTTCTGCGTCTCCCTTTGCACGTAAGTAAGCCGTTTCTGCATTTGAATTCGCCCCCACCGCACTCATGTGAACCATCTTTTTCACTCCACATTTTTCTGCCGCACGGACTATATTTTCTGTCCCCATCCTGTGGATTTCATCATGTTTTTTATTCCCCCCTCTCGGCTGATAAAGTGGAGACAATGCCACAAGATTAAATACAATATCTATTCCATCTAAACACTTTTCTACAAATTCATAATTTTCTACATCTCCCTGTTGATGCAAGATACCCTGCGTATGGGGAATTCTTGTAAATCCCCATCCTTCCGTAAACTCGTGATCATTTTTCTTTTTCCCAACGGCAGTTACCTCTCGATCTCTCCCCGCCAATTCCTGACATAATACTTTCCCAATGAAACCCGTTCCACCAAAAACTACAATTTTCATTATTTACTCACTTATACCTCCCATTCTGATATAATTAATACCTTTCCAATTCGTTTTTCTTTTTCCCAAAATTTAACCTTTTTCAGAATTAATCAAAACCATGCTAGTTACACTTGAAGGAATAGATGGAAGTGGAAAAACCACCACAATTTCTTCTCTTCAAGAAGTCTATCCCACTGCTGTATATACTCTAGAACCCACTGATTCTTGGTACGGGGATGCAGTAAGGAATTCTATCCACGCAAATAATGCTGACCCTCTGGCAGAACTATTTTTGTATATGGCCGATCACGCATATCATCTACAAACCATTATTATCCCTGCACTTGATGATGGAAAACTAGTCATATCTGATCGATATATCGACTCTAGGTATGCTTACCAATCTGCTTCTTTAGACGGCATCATCGAAGACCCACTGTCTTATATAGAAAAAATACACCAACCATGGACTATATTGCCCGATCTTACTCTTTATTTCGACATTCCCCCCGAATTAGGGGCCCAAAGGAGCGGATCTACTAACAAATTTGAACAAATCTCTTTCCTGAAAAAAGTCCATGACAATTATGAACAAATTATCTCTAAAAACCCTGATAGGTTCGTCCGTATCGACGCGTCTCTTCCCACTGAAGACGTGATCCAAGCCGTAATCAAAAGCATCTCAAATTCACTATAAAGATAAGTTTAAAATCTAATACCTTCTCTCTTCATTCATGACCGCAATTCTCGATCATATAGGACTAAACGTATCCGACCTAGAACTATCTCTTAATTTCTATTGTACCCATTTCGGATTTTCAGAACAAAAACGATTTAAAGCCAGTGATTCCCAAGATGGACTTCTTGGTATAACTGGAGTCAATGCTCAAATAGCTTTCTTAGAAAACGACGTCGTAAGACTCGAGTTAAAAGAATATTCTAGCCCACCAAACACTAATGTGCATTCTTCTTCTTCGATACATGACACCGGACTTATACATTTATGTTTCCAAGTCGAAGACATAGATGATTGGTACTCCAAACTTTCCGATGATATTGAATTTATAAGTCCTCCCCTCTATGTAGATAGTGGTGCAAAAATAGCAAATTTACACGACCCGGACGGAAATATAATTGAATTGCTTGAACGTCCCTGACACTATTTAACTAGATATACTCATTGCACACGATTCTATGAGTACGATCGATCTAGATCTTGTTGAAACCATTCACTAGGAATCTCAATCCCAAGTCCTTCTTCCACACTACGGCGATGAACCAGATCACAAATTGCCGCAAATTGGATACCCATAGATCGATTGTTGCAGTAAATAGATTCTTCATCTTTGTTTCTCCCCTTCGATGGATCTTGAATTATTTCACTTAGGATGGCATAGTCTTTCATTTCGAACCCTCTTTTACCATGAAGCTGTTTGTGCTTTTCAAGTAGATTTTTCTGCCCAACTACATAATCTTCCGACGCAAGATACGCTTTTCTTGTCGTCCCTATGACCTTGTCAAACATGGACTCGGCTTTAGAGTCGACTTCATTACTTTTAGTGTCCACTAAAAACATCCCTTCTGAAACATAATCCTCCGTAAACACAGGGGCACCAGCATTTGTACACGTTGCCACTATGTCTGCATTCCCAACTGCTTTTTCCGGCGAAGAAACTGGCATAACATCTATCCCTAACAGGGCACTCATCTCTTTTGAAAACTCTTCCCTATGACTAACTGTGGGCGAATATACCTTCACTTGATTTAATTCCCTAACGGCAGAAAACGATTCTAGATATACTTTTGCCATGCCACCCGAGCCAATTATTCCAACAGTATCTGCATCTTTCCTAGAGAGATATTTACAAGCAACACCTGCTGTAGCACCAACTCTTGCATGCTGCAGCGCTTCATCATTTAATAACCCTAGTATTTCTCCATTAGTAGAATCAAAGAGTAAAACAAAACCCATTGATTTTCCTTCTTCTACATTGTATTGTATCTCTCTTAATTTACCGTCTTTATCTCTCCTCCAACTGTATACATCTGATACAAAACGGAAGGCAAGTCTTGGAGGCTCTAAAGTTGCACCGATAAGAGAGTGCCACCAATAATAATCTAACTCCCCCCTCCCCTTAACCGGTGAAAGAACATCAGTTCTAGGTTGAAATGCTGCATCTCCTTTGCCCAATTGAACAAATGCATTTTCCATCACTTCCACAGCATCTGCAATATTCAAAACTTTCTGAGTAGTTTCATTGTCTATGAGAAGCGCCATTCTACACGCTACTTACTAAACGTACCGAAAAAGAGTTTTGCTCTTTGTTTCTCACCGTGTAAATCATAATTGATATTTTCTCAAACTGCTTCAGAAACACCATGGCATTTTCGGATTTACGAGATTGGATCGATGCTGTAGACGCATTAGGCGACCTAAAGAAGGTCTCCGGTGCAAGCATTGAAGAGGATATTGGTGCGATTAGCGATGTATATCAGAGCAACCCCGGATCTGAAGCAGTACTATTCGATGACATTCCCGGATACCCCTCGGGTTATCGGGTACTTTCTTGTCTACTTAGTTCTCCCTCTCGAATTGCATTGACATTTGGATTTGATCCAAAATACACTTTAAAAGAAACTACAAAAGGAATCCAGAACAAACTAAAAAATCGAGATGGAATCCCCCCAAAAATAGTCAAAAATGGTCCCATTTTAGAAAACATCCAAGAAGGAAAAGATGTAGATGTAACCCTTTTTCCCTCTCCTTTGTGGCATGAAAAAGATGGTGGAAAATACATAGGAACTGCAGATCTTGTAATCACTCAGGACCCCGACACTGACTGGGTAAATGTAGGCACTTATCGTTCTATGATTCATACTAAGAACGAGGTAGGAATGCTCGCTTCTCGTGGTAAACACGGTCGAGAACACATGGAAAAATACCACGATCGTGGTGAACCATGCCCCATCGCAATTGTTTGCGGTGTCAACCCCGAATTATACTGGGCATCTTCTGTCGAAATACCTCATGGTGTTTGTGAGTATGATTTTGTGGGTTGGTGGCGTGGAAAACCAGTCGAAGTTATACAGAGTCAATTAACCGGACTTCCAATCCCCGCAAACTCCGAAATAGTACTTGAGGGTTATATCCCTCCCAATAAAACCAGATTAGAAGGCCCCTATGGAGAGTTTCTTGGTTATTACGCTGGGGGCGAAAAAGAAGAAATGGTAGTCGATGTAGAGCGAATTTACCATCGAAACAATCCTATCTTGACTGGTTCTCCATCCGCTAAACCCCCTGCAGAGGAAACTTATTTCAGGTGTCCAATTCGCGCCGCAAACATAGCAAACTCCCTCGAGGAGTTGGGTGTACCTGGTATCAAAGATGTCTGGTGCGATCCTGCTGGAGCAACCCGATTATGGGTCGTGGTATCAATAAAACAGGAGTACGCAGGCCATGCAAAACAAGTAGGACAATTGGTCAGTCAGATGCCACAAAACGTATTCTTAGGAAAATATATAATAGTCGTCGATGACGATGTCGATGTTTTCGATAGGGCAGATGTTATTTGGGCTCTTGGGACTCGCGTCCACCCACCTCGTGATATCCATATTGAAGACTACACATTGGGTGCAAGTTACGATCCCATTCCGTATGATTACATATACCCTGGTGGTAGGGGGTCTCCTGAAAAAGGGTATTATAACGCTAGGGTCGTTATTGATGCCACAAAACTCTATGAAGCTCGAGATGAATACCCCGAAGTAGTCCGAGTTAGCCCCGAATTACGGGAGAAAGTTTCTAAAAAATTCCCTGGTCTATTTGATAATCTAAAATAGTGGGAGGAGCAGTATACGAGTTTGCTGTAAAGAACCCAGCAACGATTTTGTCTTGTTTCCTGGAATCATTTCTTACGTCCCTCTTTGTAACAC
>JAPYRM010000028.1 GCA_029941175.1 Halobacteriales archaeon | reverse complement strand
GTGTAATCGAACCCTCTCTTCCTTCTATCCTTCCTGCACGTTCATAAAGCATTGATAGGTCCGTATACATATATCCTGGATACCCTCGCCTACCTGGAACTTCTTCTCTAGCAGCTCCAATTTCTCTTAGGGCCTCGCAGTAATTCGTCATATCTGTCAAAATAACCAACACATGATAGTTAAGATCAAACGCGAGGTACTCTGCAGTCGTTAACGCCAATCTAGGCGTGATAGTCCTCTCTACTGCTGGATCATCTGCTAGGTTGAGAAAAACAACCGAACGCTCGAGAGCACCCGTACGCTCAAAATCATCCATAAATTCATTAGCCTCTTCCGCCGTTATTCCCATCGCAGCAAACACAACCGCAAATTCTGAACTCCCACCTTCTGCGTCATCTTCTGGAACAGTTGCCTGCCGAGCTATTTGTAGCGCTATTTCATTATGTGGCAATCCTGCACCACTGAATAATGGAAGTTTCTGTCCCCTGACTAATGTGTTCATCCCATCGATTGAAGAAATCCCCGTTTGAATGAATGCTCTCGGGTATTCTCTAGCATATGGGTTAATTGCAGTACCAACTATGTCTCTACGATCCTCAGGTACAATTTCTGGACCTCCATCTATAGGTTTCCCAGACCCATCCAAAACACGACCCAACAAATCTCTTGTTACTGGCATTTTTAAAGTCTCACCCAAAAATCTAACTGAACATTTTTTATCGATACCAGATGTGCCCTCAAAAACCTGGATGGCAACAAATTTATCTGTAGATTCTAACACCTGTCCACGCCTCATTCCCCTCCCACTCAATTCAATTTCCACCATTTCTCCATAACCAATTGGTTCATCTATCTCTGCAAAAACCAATGGGCCACTGATTTCGTTTATTGTTTGATATTCTTTCATTTTAGTACAACTCCTTTAGTTGGTTTGTAATCTCTTTTTCTAACTGTTCTATAAATTCTTCATACTCCAAAGCAGTCCCTATCCTATTCAATCTAGGACCTGATTTGATTGCTTGGATTTGCTCAATAGACGCCCCACCCGCCAATGCTTTAACCGCTTCGTCATTAAACGTTTTTATTGCCTTAAATGTCAGATACGTTTTTCTGGGTTCTGAGTACGTATCCACGTCATGATACGCATTCTGCTGTAGGAATCCTTCTCTTAGATATCTGGCAACTTCTAATATCAATTGCTGATCTTCTGGCAATGCATCTTTCCCAACGAGTTGTACTATTTCTTGCAATTTCGTCTCTTCTGCAAGTGTACTCACAGCCCATTGACGAACATCTGGCCAATCATTTTCTACATTTTCACATAACCATGGATCGAGCTGGTTTCGATATAATGAGTATGATTCATTCCAATTAATGGCAGGAAAATGTCTACGTTCGGCCAAACTAGCATCCAAAGCCCAAAATGTTTTTACAATCCTCAGTGTGTTTTGCGTAACAGGTTCTGAGAAATCCCCCCCTGGCGGCGAAACTGCCCCCACGATAGATATGGAACCCTTTGTCCCATTCAAATTTGTATATAGCCCTGCGCGCTCATAAAATGCTGATAGACGTGCAGATAAATATGCAGGATATCCCTCTTCTCCTGGCATTTCTTCTAACCGACTTGAAATTTCACGCATGGCTTCGGCCCATCTCGATGTTGAATCGGCCATCACCGCAACATCATACCCCATATCTCGATAATACTCTGCAATAGTAACTCCTGTATATACACAGGATTCTCGCGCAGCAACTGGCATATTCGATGTATTCGCAATCAAACAGGTTCTGGACATCAGTGCTTTACCTGTTTTGGGATCTTCTAGTTTTGGAAACACCTCAATAACTTCTGTCATTTCATTCCCTCTCTCTCCACACCCTACATACACTATTATGTCTGCATCAGACCATTTGGCAAGTTGATGCTGTGTCACTGTCTTTCCGGATCCAAATGGTCCTGGGATGGCTGCCGTTCCTCCCTTTGCTATTGGAAACAATCCATCTAAAATTCTTTGTCCAGTAATTAGAGGTATGGTAGGGGTATGCTTTTGTTTGGTCGGTCTAGGAGAACGAACTGGCCATTTCTGACGCATAGTTATTTTTTCACCAGAATCCAGTTCACATATCTCGTCTACTACTGTATATTCTCCCTTTTCTATCCGAATTACCTTTCCTCCCTCAAAATTTGGAGGCACCATGACTTTATGTTCTATACTTTCAGTCTCTTGCACCGTTCCAATAATGCCCCCTGCCTGTACTTTATCTCCTTTTTTCACACTTGCTTTAAATTCCCATTTTTTTTCTAAATCAATCCCTGGGGCATCTACACCTCTATCTAGAAATGCGCCCAGCTGACCTTCTAAAACATCTAACGGACGTTGAACTCCGTCATAGATGGAATTTAACATACCCGGGCCAAGATCCACTGATAGTGGTTCCCCTGTATTCTCCACCGGTTCTCCTGGAGAAACCCCTGATGTTTCTTCATAAACTTGTATAGTTGTCAAATCATTTTTTATTCTAATTACTTCTCCCATTAATCCTTCATCACCTACATAAACCATATCATTCATCTTAGCGTCTAGACCTGCCGCAGAAACGACTGGCCCGCTTACTCTTTTTATAATCCCATCTTCGATAGTTTTCTCTTTTACTTGACTCATTTTTAATCACTCATTAAATCAATACCTATGGCACGTTTTATTTGCTCTCTTAGACCACTAGATTCTACACTACCCAAAGTCACAACTGTGGGTTCTACACTCTCTTCTACCAATTTCCTTACCTCCCGTGACAAGTGTGTCAGATCATCTTGATGCATAACAACAATGCCTATCTCCTTGTCCACTAACACGTCTTCTACCACTGCATCCAGTTTCTGGGATTTTTCCCCCTCCTGAATACTTTCATTCCGTCTAACCCCTGCGAGTTTGAATCCTGTTGTGAATTCTGGACTTCCTATAACCGCAATCTCTTGACTCATGAAATCACCAATTGCTTTTCTATTTCCTCAGGTGAAAGACCTGCTTCTTTTCCTCTTGCAATCGCCCGAACATTTTCTATTTCTTTCTCCTTTGAAAGAACAAACGCAATCACTGGACAAATACTCAATGGGTATACGTGGGACAAACGATCACAATATTCTAACAATACAGCTTCAAGTTCATGTTCAAAACTAATCAAACTATCTGCGCCCTCGAGCTTTTCAATCGCCCCAGAAAGCTGTTCGCCATATGTCGATTCACGTATCATGCTTATCATTTCATCCAAATTTTTCATTGAGGATGATAGCTTAGCAGCTGTAAATTGCTTCCCACCCTGTATGTAATATTCTGTAATTGGAATTTCGGATCCACTGTGTGCAATTCTAAGTGCATTCATTATATTTTTAAAATCTATTTCTGCACGTAAAAAATCCGTATATAAAACCAAAGACGGATCTTCTACTACTTCTGTCTTCCTGAGAAGTTGTTGATAATAACATCTGTCTATCGCATTTTCTAGAGGGACTAAAAGCCCCGTATCTTCATATTCTCTAAAGCCCTTGCTCAACACTTCACCAAACATAGTCCCTTCCAATAAATTTACAAACTCTTCTATGTCGCTTGATCCAATCAACTGCTCCAGGAAAGCACTCTTAAATTCACCCGCGGGAATAAGGTCATCCCGAATCCTTTCAATATCTTCTTTTGCATATATTCCTCTAAGAATAGTCTTCACATTCCATGCATCAAACTTTTTCAAGTATCGGGATATGTGTTCATATAATTCCCCTTCTGACCATCTTAACAAATCCTCAAATTGACTTGCAAGATTGTGGTTCAACGCATACTCTATAAGGTCAACTCCTTTGTACCTGGCACCAAATTCATTCACTTCTTGGGCATAAGTAGTCTCTTCCATATACCTAGAAATCTCCCCCGGCCCCATGCGAACAAATCTTCGATATTCTTCATCCCCATATAAATATGCTCGGCGCGATCGAACTCGTGCCGATACATATTCATAATTTCCTGTTTCAGAACTACTCATTGACCCGATCCAAATAAAAGTTCACTTATGTTTTTCAGTTCTTCCGTCCACACCGTTTCAATAACCGAATCGAATGTATTATTCACCCGCATTCGAGCAGATTCACTCTCCATAACCACTCCCCCTATACATTCGTATTCTCCTCCATATTTCACGCCTTTGTGTTTCTTTAATAAAGACTTGAGAAGCCTTTCGTCTTCCAATTTACAATACACAACCACATCCTTCACGTCCTTGAATTCTTCTATCGAAGATTCTATTAATTTCTCCATTAACTCTTCTCTCTCTTTTCCCTTTATCTGTGAAATTTCATTCTCTATTCCGTGTCGAACCAATTCCAAAAGATCTCGTTTCCTTTCAAGTGTTTTTTGTTTCGCCGATAGATTCGCACTTGAGAATTTTTGTTCCCTTTCCAATTCTATCCTGCGACTCATCTCTTCTTTCCCTAAAACTTTAATAATGGCAGCTTCCTTTTTCGCTTTATCTACAATTTCTTTTCCCTCTATATCTGCTTCTGAGAGAATCCTCTCAGCATCCTTCCGAGCCCTTTCCCGGATATCTTCAACGACAGTTTCGAGACTCATTACTATCTAACCTTCTCACACTAGGAATATAACCACTAGTGCGAGGATAACTAATGTCTCTGGCAATACAGTCATGACGAGGCCTATCCCAAAGAATTCTCGATCTTCAGCTATCGCCCCAACTGCCGCGGCTCCAATGCCCCGTTCTGCAATACCTGCTCCCAAAGCAGCTAGCCCAACCCCTAGGGCAGCGGCAGCTTTAGGTAGAGATCCGTGGACAACGTCAGTTGACACGTGTTCTTGGAGCGGTACGGCATTGTTTGCAAGTAAGTCGAATATAGTTTCAAGCATGGATTTCACTTCATCATCCGTGATGTATGTAATTTAATACACGAACGTTAATATCTCGGTTTACTTCCTTGATAAAACTTACCAAATCCTTCTGCAGAAGTGTACCCCCCTATATCTTCAAATCTTGCTATTATGTGTACCGCTTATTTTGTCCAAATGGAGTGTATTTTATCCCGCCTCCTGCATAGAATTTCTGGAAAAATTCTACATACTCCAAACGAATAGATTGCAACCCCGCACTCGTTACTCCTAGGGCCAATACTATGCCATGTCCTATAACTAGAATAATGACTCCTCCAATCAATCCCGCAATTCCAAAGCTAGCAGGATGAATCAGCCCCGGGAATATCATTTCACCATGTATCGCCCCAACCGCCGTATTGTGCATAAAGTGACTTGCCCCATCTTCGGCAATATATGCCCCAAAAACCAATAAATTAACCACAAAAGCCATCCCTGCCTTTGCTAATAACACTGCGGGTATTCTGGCATAGGATAATATATTGACAAGAACATTTGGACTTTCCAAAATTCCAATTATGCCTCCAAGAACGCCTTGATGTTTTACCTCTCCTATAATCATTAATATAAAGCCCACTAATGCAATTCCTAACGCCAACACCCCCGTTTCCGGCGAAAAACCCGTGAATGCTAACGGCTCTTTCGATAATTGCACAAACAATAAATCTGGTTTAACAGATCTCAAATGTGTACTGAAAACCCACGTCCACACACCTAACATTAGAAGAATCCACGACCCGCTTTCTAATACTGCATCAACCATACTACGTCTCATCTTATTTATGAAATCTAGGGTATGTCCTATACTTACATGTACTATCCCTATCAACATAGACACAACAAGCCATAACAGAGCAAAGTGTGCTGTTTTAGGAGAGAGGCCCTTTTCTATCGGCGGGTGCCCTCCCCAAACCATCTCTCCCAATATGTGCATCCCAAAAATTTCACCATAAAACACTCCGAATAATATTGTAAATATACCTGCCCAAATTGCAACCCCTCCTAAACTCTTAATCCCAATGCTATCTGATCTACTCATCAAAAGATAGCCAATTATGGCATAACAAATTCCGTATCCCACATCCCCTATCATAAATCCAAAAAATGCTGGAAACGTCAGGAATATTATCAATGTTGGATCCAATTCTGAGTATTTTGGCCTCCCAATCGTCTGAACCAACACTTCAAAAGGCTGAACACTTGTGGGATTATCTTGAATCACCGGGGGTTCAGACCGACCCATTTTTGTATCTCCTTCTACCTTCGATTGTCCAACAGCTTCTCCATGTTCTACAAACCCTTCTGCATCATACTCCGCACGTTCGAGTTCTTCTATTGCCATGTGATTCCCAACAGACTCTTCTAGCTTCTCATTTAATTCATGCAAAAGTACAGTTGGTATCCATCCCTCTGCAGTAAATGTATTTTCTGTCGTCGCAAACAGTAGTGGAGCTTCTGTCCTCTGTACATCTATACTTAGTTTTTCCTCCGTTGCGAGTAAAAACCGCTTCACCTCGTTTTTAATTTCTTCCATTTGAATCTTAATAGATTCAAGCTCACTGGCTAATTCTTTTCCCTCATTTTCTAGATCTGAAAAATATCTTCCCACTTCTCCCAGTCTATCTGGGATTTCAACCCGTTCAAATTCAGTTCTCTCTAGTGCATCTGAAACCTCCGAAGAATCTGTTTCCGCAACTATTGCTATCGAGCTTTCTCCAGCAAACATTTCTATGGGGACTTTGACTCTTGACAATGTTTCTTTTATTTTCTCAACATTTCCTCTTCCTACAAACACCTCCACTGTTTTGTACCCTTTCAATAAATCAAAATCAATTCCTATCTCTATAAACACCTCCGCCTCTACGAGAAGTTCTCCCACACGTCTCATCCTCTCCACAATCTCAGTCCTGCGATCTTCGAGACGATTCACTTTTTCTCTAAGTTCTTCTAATTTCTCTTTAATTTCTCCATTTTTGAACTCATATCTATATTCAAAACTCTCGGCTTCAATTCCAAGTATACTTTCAATAGCCCGCGCAGTAACCAATCTCTCCGATACTTCTTCAGCTAGTACTCCCGGGTTACCTTTTTGGAATCCACTCCAAGACCCATCATATTCTACAAAATGAATTGCATTTAACTCATGAATGGTGTTTATAAACTCTTCCATAACTTCTTTAGATCCCGTAACCGAGATCCGGCTCATTTGTTTAGGCCTTAGCATCCACCGACTCCTTAAAACGATCTTTGATAAACAAAACAACTCCGTCGTGATTTTTAGCCGCATCCTTTTCCAATTTCTTAATATCTTTATCAACCTCTTTGAGAATTTTTTTGCACTCCCCTTCTATCTCTACTCGCGCCCTTTCCAATTTCTCGTCGTTATTTTTCGCCGCTTTTCCATTCTCTTTTATCATGATACTTTCTGCTTTTTTCTCAGCCTTAGAAATGGAACCCCGTGCCCTTTTCTCAGCATCGACAATGATTTTTTCGACTTCGATTTCTATGTCTTGGATTTTTTCGAGGACCTCTGGCCTTGCCATCTTGTCAGTTCTTCCGATGGGTGTATATTTGGTCGTTACGATCGAGTTCAGTTAGATTCTCTAAAAATCCCTCCTTCTTCACCTCCAGATGCCAAACGCATGTTTTTTTCTTGGTCGGGGAAATTATTCTTTTAATGGGAATCTTAGAAAACAAAAAACGCGCTCGGATTTTCTATAAATATCTCTCAAAAATATACGATAAAATTAATCCATTTTTCTGGACAATTTCGATGCGGGAGAAAGCCGTAGATCTGTTCGATATAAATTCCACTGATAAAATTTTAGATGTTGGATGTGGTACTGGCTTTGGAATTGAAGGACTCTTGAAACAGGCGACAAACGTTTATGGAATTGATCAGAGCGTTCACCAACTCAACAAAGCACGTGAAAAATTTTCTACACCCTCTTCTATTCCTCTTTACATAGGCGATGCAGAGAATCTACCATTCTTTGATGATGCATTTGATGCTGTTTGGTCTTCTGGATCGATAGAATATTGGCCCAACCCCATCGAAACCCTTTCTGAAATTCGACGCATAGTCAAACCTAGTGGTAAGGTTTTACTCGTCGGTCCAAAAAAACCAAAAGGCCTATTTGCTAGAACTATTGCAACTTCTCTGATGTTTTTCTACACAGAGTCCGAAGCAGATCATTTATTCTCTGCCGCGGGTTTTGAAAATATCCAACACATACTTCTACAAGCACACATTGGCAGTCCCCTTGCCATAGTCACTTTGGCAACCGTTCCGTCTTCTAAAAAATAGTCTTTTTCTAATCCACATTTCCAGTTTCTACTTCATTCATCGATGTGGGGTATATTTGTATCTCTACAACTTCTCCATTCATTTCCACAACCATTTTCGTATTTTCTTTTGGAGCTAGTATCCACGTTCCTCCTCTATTTATTTTCTCTTCTCTACTTGTTCCAATTAACATCATTGCAGGAGCTGTACCTCCTGTATTCTCATCATACACTTCCACTTTAAGTGGACCTCCCACAAAACTCCGTCCGATCACCACTTTTGTACCATCTTCTATAAATTTGATTTTTGATCCTGGTTCCACGACTCCCAATTTTCTTTCTTGGATTTCATAGAATACATTTCGAGTCCCTCCATCCAAATAAGAAGTCAACGATCCGCTCTCAAACCCAATTTTAATCTGATATCCTCTTCCTTTACTCATTATCCCTGTTTGTTGACTCACTTCAGGGCCGTATGCTATTGGATATAGGGTCGCTGTTCTACTAATCGCTTCATCTAAACTTATTCCTCCCGACGAAGACTCTTGATCCCACACATACGCCTCTCTTAGATATTTCCCATTTTTAATTGTGGCCAAAACCATCCCTCTCTCTGACACAGCAATGTATATGCTCCCAATTTGACTTTCCCCCCTAGTCACGTCGATCAAGTGATCTCTCACTGGGCCTTCAAAAGGTATCAATTTCTCTTTAAGCATCCTGATTCTCCCTCTCAATTCCATTTGAGGAACGTTTTCTGCCTCTTTTTCTATATAGTCTAACAGATCCACTAATACCTCGGCCTCAGTACTTATTAATATCAATTCTCTAGTAAATTCGTCCGAACCAATCCATCCACTTTTCCATCTATTTTGAATTTCTCTAAAACGACCTATTATTTCGGCAGATTCAATTTCTACCTCTGTAGCTGCCTGGAATAGTATCTCTCTCTTCTCCTCATCCTCATTTGCCAATGAAATCCCCTCTGATACTATATATTTACTGAACTCACTTGAAACGATTTTTCTATCAATAGAAATTGAATTCGCCAAATTAGGCGTTTGAACCACAAAATCTGACCGATCAACATGGCCAATACCAACCATTCTAATCTCCTCTTCTGACAGCTCAATGCCAGACGAAGTTTCTCCCGAAACTCCTCCTACCGCAATAGAGGCCAAAACTAGAACTATTACTATTACATTTAACCCCCTATTCATGATCCCCC
>JAPYRM010000027.1 GCA_029941175.1 Halobacteriales archaeon | reverse complement strand
GGTCCATGGAGTGGTAGTCCAAATAACTAGAAATCCTTCCCCATTTTCTAACGCAAATTTGACATAAATAGAAGGATCCCTCACTTGGTGGTACTCAATCTCATTTTTTGCAATAGAAGTTTCACATCTTGGGCATTGACTTATAGATCTTTTACCCCGCTCAACCAATCCTTTTTTATGGACTTGAGAAAACCCCCACCATGCAGCCTCCATATACTCTGAAGTAACCGTTTTATAGGCATTTTCCCAATCCATCCAAACCCCAAATGAAATAAAATCCTTTTGCAATCCTTCTAGTTGAAAATCTGCAAATTCTTTGCATTCCTCAATGAATTCTTCAATCCCAAACGCTTCTATGTCTTTTTTATTTTTAAACCCTAGTTTTTCTTCTACCTTTGTCTCAATAGGAAGCCCATGCATGTCAAACCCCGGGCGATCATATACTTGATATCCCATCATACGATTATATCGGATATATCCATCTTTTAGTGTTTTATTCCAAGCCGTCCCCATATGAGCCGCCCCGGATGTGTATGGGGGACCATCTACGAAGAAAAATGGTTTCCCTTTCGATCGATGCTCTTTTGTTTTTTTGTACGCTTCAGTTTGCTTCCAATACTCTCTCACACGTTCCTCCAACAATTGGGCTTCATATCTCCCACCAACTCCTACATCTTTTTCCATAGTTAATTCCACTCCCCCTGTAACTAAAGATTAATTGTTTGTGTTATCTCCCCCTCGCCGCTACGATCTTGATTTATGATCTCATGCATTCGTAACCCACCAACGAGTATTTTTTCATGTGATGGAACTAATCAATCTTATGGACTCATGTATTTTCTGTGCTATTATTGAAGGTGATATCCCTAGCCATTCCGTCTACGAAGACGAAACCACCCTAGCATTTCTTGATATCAACCCAATATCTGTTGGCCACACTCTTATCATACCCAAATATCATTCTTCAAAAATCAATCAACTCCCTATTTTATTTGCAACTTCTTTGATGCAAACGGTCCATACTTTAACCGGACCGATTGAGAAAGCCGTTGGGGCAAATGCCACCACAATAGCATTTAATAATGGAAGCGAGGCAGGTCAGGAAGTTCCACATGTCCATTGTCATATTATTCCTCGATTTGAACAGGACGGTGGAAAATCTGTTCACTCTCTAGTTGAGAATCCACCCCGCCCACCTCTTGATTTCTCTGACATTGTGATGTCTATCAAAAACCTGATATAACTCTTATCGGCCTTTTAGCAACTTGTAATGCCCCGCAGAAGGCTCATATATTTCTCCAGATTCTTTCATTTTCTTGATCATGTGCTCAGTTTGAGTGTCATCAATTCCACTTTCCTTTGCCCTTTCAATAATATCTAAAATCGGTGCACCATCCATTGGATTTTCCCCCATCAATTTTTCTATTATAGATCTAATAATTTTCACACGATCAAATTGGTTTCTGGATTTTCCCATCTCAATTACTGTGGCATCAAAAATACCAGTTTCTGGATCGATACCTATTTTTTCGAGGCTGGAACGAACGAGTTCAATAACCCTTTTTGCATCTTCCTTCTCAACAACATCTGAAAGTCTAACTTTTGCACTTGCTTCTGCCAATCTAATTAATGCCTCTAATTTACGGGCAGTAACTGGAATCGGACCCCCCACCTCTCTCACCGACCGAAGCCCTACATAAAAATCCTTGATCTCTTTCTGTGCTTCTTTACTCATAACGGGGAAGCAATTCCTCTTAGCATAAGCAATATATTTTCTAAATAAATTAGGTTCTATCTCCGGTTTAACCTCTCCTATCACTTGCTCCAACTCGGTTGAATTTTCTCCCTCACTCCTAGTATATTTTTCTCTTGTCCCTTGTTCTCCTATGTAATTTGTTTTAATTATATGTGTAGCTATCTTCTCGTCTAGCTCTTCATTCGCTTCATCTAGAATCCTGAATATCAAATCAAATCGGGATATAAGTGTAGGTTCGAGGTTGATTTGATCCCCGATCGATTCATAAGAATCATACTGTCCATATTTCGGGTTCGCTGCCCCTAATAGTGAACATCTACACTTCAAAGTAGCATTAATCCCTGCTTTCGCTATACTCACTGTTTGCTGTTCAAGCGCTTCGTGCATCGCGGACCGATCTTCCACTCGCATCTTATCAATCTCATCCACTGCAGCTATGCCTTTATCTGCCAATACAAGTGCACCAGCTTCAAGTGACCACTGTTGACCCCCTCCAAAATCATCTTTCACCGCAGCAGCAGTCAGACCTGCACTCGAACTGCCCCTCCCCGAAGTGTACACCGAACGTGGGGCTATGTGTCGAATATATTGTAATAATTGTGATTTACCTGTACCTGGATCTCCCACCAACAATATGTGCACATTCCCCCGAATTCTTGTGCTATCTGGTAGATGTTTAGTTACTCCCGAAAACAATTGTAGTGCAATTGCCAACTTTTCTTGTTCATATCCATATATCGACGGGGCAACAGATCCTACCATTTTGTCATATAGTCCTTCTTGTTTTGAGAGTTCAAGAATAATTCTCTCGTCCTCTTCTGATATCTCTATATTCTCAAATTCCAAATCCTCTGAATTAATGGAAATTCCCTCCATATATACGTCAAAAACTCTCAACTTTTCGCTGCCCCTTTTCCTCTGCTCAAGCCTTAACGTACCCGTAGCGACAACCCGGTCTCCCGGGCTAACTATGCCACTTATATCATCCTCTATATGGATTTCTATACTCTGTGGTTGCTCACCCCCTCTCAACCCTTCCGGGGACTCTTGTATAAGCAACGTTTGGGTATCTGAGAATGTTGATCTATCAAACTTAATCTCGAATGGTCCCTGGCGTTCACAACCCCCACAAGTAAATGGTTCTTGATATCCTCTAACTTGCGGCACGTTTGTCACAGTCGCACAACGTTGACATTCAAATGCTGCAACATCTACTTTCGGACGAACGTTAGTTGATTTCCGTATTAATCCTTGAATCGATACAAGCGTATTCACATCTTTAGATCTAATTTCTCTTATCTCTGTTAGTTCTTGTAAGTTGTAAATTCTAACATGGGCCTTCTCCAACATGTCATCTGTTTGATATCGCAAATCCCCCACGTTTACTAAAGCTTGTTTCGCAGCTTCTCGTACACTATCTGGATAGGCGATGAAATCATCTGCCATATTTGGATCAAATCTATAGAGTTCTCCCCAATCTATGTTAAACGATCTTTGTTTTTTTGGATAATTTTCAAGCAACACTCCAATTTCGTTTTCACAATATGCCTCTATGAATTCTTCAAAGCGCTCAACTAGTTGCTGATTTATTGCTTGAGACATGTATATACTTGACAATTATAAACTTATCTTACATAAGTAGCTTTAGCAAGTGTGCGGAGTGGAAGTGAAGGGGGTATACCGAACCCCTCTCAAGAATATTCCTAATGGGACCACCCGGATTTGAACCGGGGTCGCAGCGTCCCAAACGCTGAAGTATACCAGGCTAACCCATGGTCCCGCCTACCCACATTTCCCCGTGAACACCGTAAACTTTCCGCTTACTCTTTTTGAATTTCCACACTAGATCCTCTCCCGATGTGGATCTCACTTGCCATATTGACAAAGAGGCCGTGATCAACTACCCCTGGGATCTCTGAAATTTCTTTGCTTAATAATAATGGAGATTCTATATCCCCGAAATCACAGTCAAGAATGATGTTCCCATTTTCAGTCGAGACCGGACCATCCTTTCTAACTGAATACCGCAGCTCAGGATTTCCGCCCATATCTTTGATCATAGACGAGACAATAGTCCTTGCAGAAAATAGTACTTCAACTGGAACTGTTTTATTCAAAACCTTTGAAACTTTGGAAGAGTCCACCGCAACTATGAATTTATCCGCAGCTGAAGCTACAATTTTCTCTCTTGTGTGGGCCGCACCACCTCCTTTAACCAAATTAAAACCCGCAACTTGATCTGCCCCGTCAATAGCGATGTCAATGCGGTCTACTCCTGATAATTTTACCAATGGAATTCCTACTTCTTCTGCCAACTGACTAGATTGGAAGGATGTTGATACCCCTTGAATCTCTAACCCTTGTTTGACAGCTTCACCAAGTGCTTGTATGGCATATAATGCCGTGCTACCTGTCCCCAGACCCACAATATTCCCTTCTGAGACCATAGAAGCCGCACTCTCTCCTGCCAATCTTTTTTCTTCCTCCGACCCACTAATAGATTTACTAAAAACATCTCTAGCCGGGTCATAAGTATATCTCATGTCTTATGATTTCATGGAATACCTGTCAAGGTAAACCTTTACCGCGTCTGGCTTATACACCAGTTCTATTTCTCTAGATCTTCCTCTCCCTTTCACTGGCTTATATGCTGCCGCTATCACTCCAACTTTCTCGAGCTTATTTACTATCTCTGAGTACCTAGTATAGCCCAACCCTGTCTGTTCATGGAACACTTCATAGACGTCACCCGCTCTCCCGCCCGAACAATCCACCAAAACATGAAGCAACCCCTTTTCGGAATCCGTGAGGCTCTGAATACTCTGTGATAGATGCATATATTTTGAAGATTCGTATGCTTTGTCTATATCCTCTATAATAACCTCCCTAGATGCACGCCTTTCCGCATTAAGACCGGCACGTCTTAATAAATCTATACCCACCCTCAAATCTCCTTTTTCCGCTGTTAATGTAGCAACATAATTCAACACATCTTCAGAAACAACGTCTTCATAAAATCCCCTCTGGACTCTAGTCCCAAGAATATCTACAATTTCTGTAAAATCATACGGTGGGAAATAAATTTCTTCCGGTCGAAACACACTCTGAACACGAGGATCAAGCCTAGATATGACCCCTAAAGCAGGATCCGAAGATATAATTATCACTCCAATACGGGCACCTTGCTGTATCTCATGAGCGCGTAATAGTGAATATAGTGTGTCTGAAGCTTCCTTCTCATAAAATAAATAATTCACATCATCCAACGCTACTATCAACGTCTCATCATTTTCCACTATACGCTCTGTAACCTGTCGAAATAGCTTCTTAAATGAAATTCCACTGGAAGGTGGTTCGTATGAAAACACCGATTCAAACAATCGCGAAAACACGGAATAACGTGTAGAATCAAATTGACAGTTAATATGCACCGTTTTTATTTTTGGGTAGAGCTCTAATTCATCAAATAAAATTTTAATAGCTGTCGTTTTCCCCGTTCCAGGTGGGCCTTGAGCATATACGTTCAATGGCCTCGATTTTCTAAGTACTGGATTTAGTGCACTCTTAAAAACATTCTTCTGATCTTCTCGGTGAACAAACTTTTCTGGCATGTGGTCCACTTCGAATATTTGCTCGTTTCTAAAAACTGATTCGTCCCAAGACAACATATCTCTAGAAGCGCTGTCCTTCATCACTTTCACTTCACTCTTGTGGCTATTTAACCTTTGCATCTATTTTCAAACTTCCTCTGCAAACACACAACCATTCTCTATAATTTTCTCCTTTCATCCACCCTCTCTGCTATAAATGCATGGCAATGAATTTTTACATCATCCCTCTGATTTAATACTATGCAAACAAAGCTGATTGAAAAAAAGATTAATTCAATTCAAGCAGCACTAGTCTCCAAAGATCGCGTTTTAGTTTCTTTTTCTGGAGGTGTGGATTCTAGCGTCGTCGCCGCAATAGCCCACGAGGCACTAGGTGAAAACGCAATAGCATGCACTGCGAAAAGCGAAACTCTTCCAAAGTCCGAACTTCTGGATTCAATTAATATTGCCGAAGAAATAGGAATCCAACATGAAATAATCAATTTCTCAGAGCTTGACAATTCTGATTTTGTAGCCAACGATAGTTTCAGATGTTACCATTGCCAACATATGCGATTTGAAAAAATGTATGAATTTGCTAGGGAAATAGGTATCACAACCGTGTGCGATGGAACTAATGCCTCCGATCTAAATGCGACCCATAGACCTGGACTTCGCGCAATAAGAGAACTCGAAGTCTTCTCTCCCCTTCTTGAATTCGACGTAACAAAAGAAGGAGTCCGTGATATAGCCCGTTTTTATGATTTATCTGTGGCAGAAAAACCATCAATGGCCTGCCTCTCCTCTAGAATCCCAACTGGAATCTTAGTCACTTCCCAACGATTGGCGCGTATAGAGCAAGCAGAATCAATTATATACGATCTAGGATTTTCACAAGTCCGCGTAAGGGATCATAATGGAATTGCCCGAATCGAAGTTGGACAACATGAATTGGACCGTTCAAAAGATCCTATTTTCAGAAAAAAAACCGAAGAGGCTCTGCTAAATATAGGGTTCAATGAGGTCATCATAGATCCATCTGGATATAGAATTGGAGGGGCAAATCCACTACCAACAAAAAACAACCTTTAGCATGAATTTTATCAGAGTAACCCTTGCGATTCAGTAGAAACCTTTTTTTTCAACCGTATAGTTTCTATGGTGCAGCGCGATAGGATAGCCAGGATATTCCGCCGGGCTCATAACCCGGAGACCGGTGATTCAAATTCACCTCGCGCTATAATTATAGAGTCTATTCTTTTCCAGCCCATTTCGCTATTAAAAGCGTTCCTTCAAACAATCCTACCATCGTAAGGGCCACAATTAAAGGGGCCATTCCTGTTGGGTCTGGGCTAAAAATAAAAGAAAGTCCCAAGAATCCTCCCCAAAATAAAATCCTCCTTTTTACTAACCATTTTCTAGTCACAATTCTCATCAATAAAGCAAGCATGACAAAAATAGGTATCTGAAATACAATCGCTAGATATCCCATCAATACCAATATAAGATTAAACGTTTGTCCCAACCCAAATCCAATTGTTGCTATGCCTTCTGAATAGTATAAAAAATACGTAAAGATAAAAGGCAAAATTATGAAATAAGCAAAACTAACACCAACTAACGCAAGCACTAAGCTTGTCGGTATGGCAGCTAAGTAATATCGACGCTCATGTTCATAGAGCCCCGGGCGCATGAATTCATACGTTTGCCACACCCCTATGGGCAATGCAATTATCAATCCAACTAAACTGGCCACTTTAAATTCTGTGAATTTGAGTTCCAATATGCCATACAACCTAGGTCTTGTAACTTCACTTACTGGAAGTATAGAGTCCCATAAGAAATTAATAACCGTATCTGCAAAAGGAAATGTAATAACACTAACTAATGCTGCAACTCCCATCACTACCGCCAATCTTTTTATCAATTCTCCTATGTGATCTACTATCGGCAACTCTCTATCGCCCTTTGGTCCTTTTTCCTCACCAATGAATTTTCCCCGTGTAATATCTCCTTGTGCCACATCTTGAACCGCATCTTTAATCCTCGAAGCAAGGTCTTCACCAATGCCCGAAACGACAGAGAGATCGTTCTCATTTGCAGCTTGCAACTCCTCAATAGTACCGAAACCCGCATCTTCAAGCGCTTGGGCTTTAATTTTCCCAATACCAGGTATGTCTATTAATTTCATTTCGTTAAAGGAACTTGTCCATCTACACGATCCTTAAGCGAGGTAACTGGTATAGATCTTTTTGTAGAGGTGCACACCGATAAGGTTGTGCTCAAGAAAGAAAATATCACAATAAGATGAGTGTCAGCGATTTGATAAACCCCGATGCCCGCCGTACATTCGATAAAGGTAGGAAAACGGCATCAGACATGTTGACAGCTGCCAGATCGAAACTACGCCGCGTGTTTATAGTTTTTGTCGTTTTCCTATTGGCTACTATCTATGCAATGCGTTTATGGGTTTGGCCCAGTTTAAAACAAGATTTACTCTCCCGTGGAGCCGATGTAATTGTATTAACACCCTTTGATGTTATCTTGCTGCAAGCTAAGCTTGGCATTCTCGTCGGTATTATTTTTTGTATCCCATTCTTCCTCTACTATTCTCGAGACGCTCTCAAAGATCGCGGGATATATCCTCAAACGGACATAGCCCTCTGGAAATTAATTAGTATGGGACTTCTTTCCACATTTCTCTTTTTTGGAGGCATAGGATATTCTTACAGAATTTTTTTCCCATTAATGTTTGATTTTTTGGCCTATAATGCAGTAAGCGCAGGTCTCTCACCCACATATTCTATCGTAGACTGGACTCAATTTATTTTCGTTCTTGGTTTCGCGTTCGGCCTCGCGGCACAACTGCCCCTGGTTATGACAACTCTATCTTACACCGAAATCATTCCTTACGAAACATTCAGAGACAAGTGGAAATACGCAGTTTTAGGAATGTTTGCATTCGGAGCTATATTTTCCCCACCTGACCCATTTACCCAAATTATGTGGGCCGCCCCTCTAGTTGTTTTATACGGATTTAGTTTGTATTTATCAAAAATCGCCGTTTCATTCCATAGGGGAAAGGATGAGATTGATATAATTAAAACTGCACTGACCCACTCCAAAATCATCTTAATTACAATAATCATAACTGGTGTTTTTAGTTATTGGTTATCTACTACCGGGGTAACTCAAATCCTCACTTTGGTGGGTTCACTCCAGAACTATATCACTAGTACGCCTTCAGATCTCCTTAACCAATCTTGGCAAGTTAGTCTCATTCCACCTTTTGCATTCTCTATATTAATCAGTCTTATCGCTGGAATCTTAGTATTGCTATATCATTCTATACCTGAATTAGAGCCTATAATTGCCTTTGGTGACCCAACTGCAATCGATTTAGAATCTCTCGATATTGAAGGTCTCCAAATGGCTCCGCCCGAGGCACTCCTCCAATTGACAGAAGAAAAAGGACTCTCAATGGCCTCCAGAGCAATCGAAGTGGGGGATGCAGAAAGAGCCCAGGCCATTTTACGAGCAGTCGACTCTGCCAAACAAATGCGCGCTGTAGATATGCTATATCATTTCGACGAAGAGGAGTGGGGCCGAATGAAGAGAAAAAGGTTAGAGGAGAAAAGAAAAAGAAAGTTCGAGGGATCCTTTAAACGAGCAACAGCTGGGATTGTAAGCTCAATCTCAGAGAAAGAAGTTGGAGAAGAAGAAATTGGTGGATATGCCTATGATATCGCCTTCTTATTCGACACTTTGAGATCTAAAACCTTCAGAATTTTTGGAGTATTCATAACCGTCTTGGTAAGCGTTTTCACCTTCCTCTACATGGGTGGGATTGGAACAATAAAAAACGATTTCCTTCGCCGACTTCCAGATATAGTCAGCCCCGAAGAAGTTAGTATTATAACTCTTCATCCTGTAGAAGCACTCATTTTCGAAATTAAAATTGCAACCCTGTTGGGTCTTGTTGCAACATTACCTTGCGTCCTCTACTACATGTGGCCCGCTCTCAAGAAACGTGGCATAATTAAAGGCGATCGAAACGTAGCATTTAGTTGGGCTGGGGCTATATCTCTTGGACTCCTTTTCGGCAGTACGTTGGGTTATATCTATGTAGCCCCCGCTTTTGTTTCATATTTTGTTTATGACGGAATTCGTGCAAATATGCTTATAACTTACAGGGTCTCTAATTTCTTTTGGCTTATTTTCTTTTGCACTGTTGGAATTGGACTTTGGATAGATATTATTGTAACAATGATAATGTTCCATAGAGCAAAACTCGTTTCTTACACTACTATGTAC
>JAPYRM010000026.1:2687-9854 GCA_029941175.1 Halobacteriales archaeon | reverse complement strand
CGTCGAAAAGGGGTGCCAGTGCAGAGACTAACTTTGTTTTTGCAGCAGTTTTTGGATCCATTTCTACATATTCCTCTGGACAAAAACGAGTGTTTTCTAAGACTAAAATTTCCCCACAGGGTAGCTGTTTGATTTTATCTAAAGCCTTTTTAGAATAGGTACTTTCAACATGATGAACTGGGATGTCGAGTAGGTCGGCCAATCGAAGGGAATGGGGCTGTAAAGAGATACATGAATCTTCACCGGGACGGCCTTGGTGGGCCATTAGTACAATCCGTGCCTCAGAGGATACTAGTTCGGAAAGTGTTTCGAGATGCGATCTTAGCCGAGTATCGTCTGATAAATCACCGTCTATAAGAGGACTATTGATATCAACCCGAATTCCTATGATCTTTCCTTTAGGATCTAGATCATCAAGGGTCTCAATCATAGATGTAAAAGAATGAGATAGGATCATTGAAAGGCTTTTCTGTATCAATTTTATGTTTACAGGGATTTATTACGTGTCGAGTCTATGTGTGCGTATAGCATAGGAATGATAAGATATTATAACATATTGCGTGAAAAAGTCCAAAAGGATCGAGGCACTGCAATCGTTTTTCTAAGCATAGTTATATTACTGTTAGATCTTGTTTTTCGATTGATAATAGGAAAAAATGAATCTCAAGTTGTAGCCACGTATTTGTGGGATGGATTGGTAGTTGGGTTGGCAATAGGACTTGCAGGAGTGGGATTGTCTTTGACATATAGCATACTTAAATTTGCAAATTTCGCTCATGGGGATATGATTACTGCAGGGGGATTTTCAGGATGGGTTGCTGTTTTTGCAGTGGCAGGAGTGGGTAAATTCGATATGAAAAATTTACTACTAGTTGGAGCGGGGAAACCAATAAACGTGACCGAATTGGGCATAAGTGTTTCTACGACCCCGGTGATAATATTATTCGGTTTGGTTGCTGCAATAGTGGGAACGATTTTATTAACACTATTTATTGATCGTTTTGTTTTTCGTCCGATGAGGCACCACAATGATGGTATTACTTTGTTGATTGCAAGCATTGGCATTGCTCTTGCGTTGCGTTATGGACTAGCTTTCGTGTTTAAAACGCAGAACAGAGGGTTGACGGCGGCTAGTCTTACAGCATCATATTCAGTTCCAGTTGGCACAGGATCGGTGCAAATAGATTTGGGCGAAATAACATTAGTTCTAGTTGCGATTGCACTGATGGTTAGTGTACATGTATTCTTACAATATAGTACGCTAGGAAAGGCTATGCGGGCAATGGCAGATAATAGAGATTTGGCACTCATCACAGGAATACCAACGGAGAAAGTTGTTCGAGCCACGTGGATCATTGGGGGTGCATTAACGGGAGCAGCAGGGTTCCTGATAACGCTAGAGAGGGGAACTATTTCATTTCAGTTTGGGTGGATACTCTTATTGTTTATTTTTGCGGCGGTCATAATAGGAGGAATTGGATCTGTATATGGGGCCATAGCAGGAGGACTAGTTATTGGACTTACGAGCACGATTTCATTGATTTGGATACCTGCAGATTTGGCCAACGTGGCGGTATTTAGTGTGATGATACTAGTTCTGTTATATAAACCAGAAGGTTTGTTCAAAGGGGTCACAACGGCATGAAATTTGA
Organism: Halobacteriales archaeon; assembly: GCA_029941175.1. GTDB lineage: Archaea > Halobacteriota > Halobacteria > Halobacteriales > Hikarchaeaceae > Hikarchaeum. Next base: position 8,202 of record JAPYRM010000026.1, on the reverse strand, counting down.
TATAGAAATGTTGTTGAAAAATGATGTCAGAATAGTAGTTAGTACATTTGTTGGGATTTCGTTTTTGTTTATAATAGTAGCAATGATTTTGGGATTAGATTTCAATGGCACTGTCAATACCATACAAAGAATAATGTTTTTATCTGCAGTGTATGCAATGGTGGTGCTTGCATTAAATCTCCAATGGGGATATGCAGGAATATTCAATATTGGTGTGGCGGGGTTCATGCTGAGTGGCGTGTACACAATGGCAATAATAACAGGAGACCCTAATGGACTAATTCCAGGATTAGGATTACCACTCCCAATTGGAATTGTCGGAGGAGTATTAGTGTCAGGTTTATTGGGATTGCTTATATCAATTCCAACGCTGAAATTAAAAGCAGATTATCTAGCGATTGTTACTATTGGATTTGCAGAGATCATAAGATATACCGCGAATGCCCTGACGTTTAAAACGTTCTCGATAGCAGGGGTTGAAATGGGAACGGGGGCAGGCAGAGGAATCCATTTACCAATGAATCCAATCAGAGGTTTGTACTATATAGATCCAAGTAATATGGGGTTGGGTAAAACTATCGTGGGGGAATATATTTTTGGATTTTTTGAAATCGTACAAGTTCAGTCTTCAGTGGTAGTTTCGTGGACGTATGCAATCGTATTAATATTCATTGTGGGATTGTTTTATGTGGTGACGTATCGGATAGGAAACTCCCCATTTGGTAGAGTTCTAAAAGCTATTCGAGAGGATGAGCTGGTTGCGAATGCATTGGGAAAAAATACAGACATATACAAGATGAAAGTGTTTGCCATAGGGTGCGGTTTGATGGGTTTGGCAGGGATTCTTTGGCAAGGGAGTTATGGATACACAAATCCAACTACATTTCAGCCGATATTGACATTTTATATTTTTATTGCATTGATAATTGGAGGTTCTGGGTCAAATACGGGTAGTGTCATAGGAGGGGTTGTATTTGCTAGTTTACTTTTTGAGGGTCCAAATTTTGTCCGCCGAGTGATCATGCATGTATTCAAATTTGATAAAGCTCCAAACTCAATTATAGAGGCAATGATTCCAATTTCGTCCTTGGATTTTGAACCGTTTATATCATATTCCTTGGCAAATATATCATCTTTGAGAGTGGTATTTTTAGGATTGGTTTTGGTTTATATAATACAAAATAGGCCCGATGGATTGTTGGGAGATAGGAAGGAACTGGCAGCTAGTATTGACATATCTAGACGCCCTGTTACAGAAACAAGGGAGGGGAAAGAAGCATGAGTAGTTCTAAAGTAAAAAGGAAGCTAAGTGGGCGAAAAAAATCCGCAAAAAAATACCCATTAAAAGTGGAAAAAATTGGTAAAAAATTTGGAGGAATTTCTGCAGTAAATAATGTGAGTTTTTCGGTTGAGAAGGGATCGATTACAGGGTTAATAGGCCCCAATGGGGCAGGTAAATCGACAACGTTCGACCTGATAACAGGAGTTACCAGTTCGGACACTGGAGTTGTTAAATTTAATGGAGAAGATATAACAAGGAAAAGACCGTATCAAATTGCAAATATAGGACTTGTCCGCACATTTCAAATAACACGAGAGCTCAAAGAAATGACGGTGATGGAAAATGTCATGTTGGCTCCGAAAAATCAAATGGGTGAGCAATTATCGAATGTGTTATTGAGTAAGGGCAGAAAGAGAGTGGAAAGTCAAGAAGAAGAAATGTTAGAGAAAGCTTGGGAAACTCTGGACATATTTCATTTGGACAAACTAGCCAACGAATATGCGGGGAATCTATCAGGAGGACAACGGAAATTGCTAGAGATGGCTAGAGTGATGATGATGGACCCATCGATGATACTACTAGACGAGCCAATGGCAGGGGTGAATCCCACTTTGAAAAATCAGATTATAACGCTGATAAAAAAATTGAGTAAAAAGGGGTATACATTCCTTTTGGTGGAACACGATATGGACGTTGTCATGAACCATTGCAATCCGATTATTGTGATGCACAATGGAGGAGTAATATTAGAAGGAACACCGTCTGAAATTTCGACTAATGAAAGGGTCATAGATGCATATCTAGGTGGTTCTGAATGACATTGTTGAATGTAAAAAATTTAGTTGCAGGGTATGGAGATCTTCGAATTTTAGAAAAGGTGAATATAATAGTTGAAGAGGGAGAGTATGTTGCAATAGTTGGTCCAAACGGAGCAGGAAAGTCAACGGTGATGAAATCAATATTTGGACTAACTAAGTATATAGACGGTGAAATTATTTATGAAGGATCGGATATTAGTAAGTTCCCAACTGAAGAAATAATCAAATTGGGAATAAGTTACGTTCCTCAAAATGAAAATGTATTTCCAAATCTCACCGTGCGAGAAAATCTAGAGCTCGGGGGGTACACCATGAAAGAGGGAAAGGAAGAACGGATACAAGAATTGTTTGACCAGTTTCCAATGTTACAATCGAAACGGAATGATAAAACATATACATTATCGGGAGGGCAACAACAGATGGTTGCCATGGCTAGGGCCTTGGTATTGAGTCCAAAATTATTGATGTTAGATGAGCCTAGTGCGGGGTTGGCACCAGATCTAGTAAAAGAAAATTTTGAGTATGTTGATCGGATTAGAGAAAGTGGAACTGCCATTTTGATGGTTGAACAAAATGCAAAAGAGGCCCTTCGGCGGTGTGATCGTGGCTATGTACTAGTTCAAGGAGAAGATAGATTTTCAGATACAGGAGAAGCACTGCTCAATGATGAACATGTTAAAAAAGAGTTTCTTGGAGGATAAAGAAAAATAAAAAATGAGCGGATTGTCCGCTTGCGAACTAGTTTTAGGAACCGTAGTTGATGGATTCGATGGTTTCTATTCCGCTGCTGCCCCACTTAAAGTACTCATAGGTTGCAGCTCCGAGATCACCATTGTCATCGAAATCAACAGCACTGGAAGCACCTTGATAGTCTATATCTTCACCTGAAGCTGCCATGACGACACCCTCGGCTAGATTTTGAGGCGTTACAACTTCGCCTCCAGGGTTGGCTATTTTTCTCATTTGTTTGCTTATAGCAACTCCGTCATTTGAACCTGCTGCTGCGTTGGCTAGGATAAGTACTGCTGCTGCGTCGTATGCATATCCACAGTAACTGACAGAAGGTGCAGCTCCAAATGCGGCTTCGAACTCGGTGTCGAAGAAGTCTTTTCCGGGTCCGGAGGGCATTGGAGAGGTGCCAGTAACATTGGCTAGATCGTTTCCAACTTTTCCGGGTAGCTCTTGATCGTATAGACCGTCTGTGACTAGAATATCTACACTAGAATCGTGATCCGCGTAGAAGTCACGGAGTATCTGTACACCACTCTCAGGGTACCCAATGATCAAGAGGGCATCTGGACTTCCTGCTAGTGCTTTTTGCAGCTGTGCAACGTACGATGGTTGTTGTTTCTCGAAAGAAACTTGTTCTTGGACAGTTCCACCGTTTGCTTCGAACGCGGCTACAAACCCATCACTGAGTAAAGATCCGTAATCATTGTTGAGGAACAATGTGGATGCGGTTGAATCTCCTAAGGTGTCTTTAATCACATCTGCCAATACGAGTGATTGGAGTGCGTCAGTTGGGGGAGTTCTAAAGAATAAATCGTTGTCATCCATGGTTGTGAGAGCAGCAGAGGTACTTGCTGCAGAACACATAACTACCCCGTTAGGGATACATACAGTTTCTGCTGCTGCAATAGTAACACTGGAGGATAAAGCCCCACAGATCATGGGGTAACCTGCATTTACTAATGCTTCTGCTCCGCTTACACCTTGGGTTGGGTCAGTGCCAGTATCTTCAAATTGACTGGAGACTGAGAAGCCATTTGCGGCATCGTTTACGTGTTTTGCTGCGAGTTCTGCTCCTTGTACAATAGGCGGTCCTAGTGCTGCAAGGCCACCGGTGACTCCCATCAGGAGTCCTAATTTTATATCTCGTCCTTGTGGTGCCCCTCCAGGGAGGCCGGCACATCCGGCAAGGGTTGTGAGTCCGACGACACCCATGCCTTTGAGCATAGTTCGTCGATTGATAATATGTGTCATAGTAGACCAGTAGTTATTTTCGTTTAAGGGTTAATAAGAATTTCCTTATTCAGAAAAAATTATGTTTTAAAGTAATAAATTTGTGTTGGAAATATTATAAAATGGACCAAATGAGAACACACACGTTCGACGACGATCAAGACAAGGATAAATATACAGGCACCTCCAGAACACGGTATAGTGGCTGGTTTTTCTGATTTCGACATTTCCCCCAACTTGGTACAGGCCCTCGAGAAACAAGGTTTGACAAAACCATTTGAAGTTCAAATGGAAACAATTCCAGAAGCGATATTGGGTAAAGATATTTGTTGTAGGGCGCCCACAGGATCTGGAAAAACTCTTGCATTTGGACTCCCTCTTTTGGAACGTTCAAAAAAAGCTAAATCCAAACGCCCAACATCTTTGGTTCTAACACCCACAAGAGAATTGGCGGAACAGATCCGAAACGTCCTCAGTCCTTTAGCAAAATCTGTCGATCGAGACGTCATTTCTATATATGGTGGAACGGCATATCAACCTCAACTTCGCGGATTGAAAAATGGTGTTGATATAGTAGTAGCATGTCCCGGTCGTCTTCTTGATCTACTCGATAGAAATTCTCTTTCACTTGAACATGTAGACGTTGTTGTCGTTGACGAAGCAGACCGTATGGCGGATATGGGGTTCATAAAACCAGTTCGCAGCATCCTAGATAAATGTTCTAAAAAGTGTCAAACGGTTATGTTCAGTGCAACCCTAGATAATGAAGTATCAGAGATAGTTAGACTGTATCAAAAAAATCCAGTCAATATTCGGGTGGGCTCCGAAGATATAGGCATCGAGAGCATGCGACATCTCTTCTGGACCATGAAGAATCATGGAAAAGTAACCATTGCAGTAGAAGTCATAAGTAAGTGTGGTAGATCTATGCTTTTTTGCAGGACCAGGGCGGGCGTGGATAAGCTTGGGAAAAAAATGTATGAAGCGGGAATAAGTAATTCCGTTTTACATGGGGGACTAAGTCAAGGCCAACGTGATCGATCCATGAAGGAATTCGGTAGTGGAAAATCTATAGCATTGATTTGCACTGATGTTGCTGCTAGAGGGATAGATATCGAGGGAGTCAACTGTGTCATTCACTACGATCCTCCTGAAAATGGAAAAGCTTACAAACACCGTAGTGGACGAACAGCTAGGGCGGGATCAGAAGGACTTGTAGTCTCATTTGTCCAAAAATCTCAACAAAGAGAATATGGCAAAATACAAAGAGAAGCGGGTATTGACTATCGTTTTAAATCCCCCGATATAGGGTCCTTGCCTCAACTTGATTTTGAACCAGGAGAACTTAACAAGAAGGGGAATACAAACAAAAGTCGCGGGTCAAAACGCCGTAGAAGAGGTGGCCCTCCAAGAAGAGGTGGGGGTGGCCCTCCAAGAAGAGGTGGGGGTGGCC
>JAPYRM010000026.1:0-2587 GCA_029941175.1 Halobacteriales archaeon | reverse complement strand
CCTCCAAGAAGAGGTGGGGGTGGCCCTCCAAGAAGAGGTGGGGGTGGCCCTCCAAGAAGAGGTGGGGGTGGCCCTCCAAAAAGAGGAGGGGGTGGCCCTCCAAGAAGAGGGGGAGGCGGTCCTCCAAGAAGAGGTGGGGGTGGCCCTCCAAAAAGAGGAGGGGGCGGTCCTCCAAGAAGAGGTAAAGGTCAAAGAAATAATAACAGAACTAGCAGAAATAAAAATTAATTCACGGTGAGAGAGGGATTCGAACCCCCGAGGCCGTTGGCCACCAGTTTTCAAGACTGGCGCATTAGTCCGCTCTGCCATCTCACCACATTATAAATAAGCAAGTAACACACTTATTCCTTTTCGGATTTTGAATTTCCTAATTTTGAGGACTTACAGGGTGGTAATCAGTATCATAAACCCCAGGTTTTCCATCAATCCTATCGGGATTTATACGCCCACCAAGTAACATGAAATCAAGAACAATTAGATTGAGTAACGACTCCACTACAGGTACCCCGCGGGGTGGAAGAACTGGATCGTGTCTACCTATTACTTGGATTTCTTTCTCTTCTTTAGTGGCCCAATCAACGGTTTGTTGTTTTTTCACGATGGAAGTGGGAGCATGGAAAGTAACTTCTCCAAAAATAACTTCTCCCGTTGTGATTCCACCTTGGATACCTCCATGATTATTACTAGCAGGGACTACGGACCCATCATCGTCAAAAATGAAGGGGTCGTTTCGTTCGAATCCGGTATATTCTCTAGCAGAACGTCCTAGACCAAATTCAAAGGCTGTTGTTGCAGGTAGAGATAACATGGCATGTGCAAGTCTTGCTTCAAATGAATCGAAGCGTGGCGCGCCTAAACCACATGGGACGCCATGAGCTTCAAAATATACAGATCCTCCGATAGAATCGCCTTCTTTTTGATATTTTGTAATTAAAGCTTCCATTTTTTTTGCGGTGGGTAAATGGCCACATCGAACTGGATTGTTCTCGGAAATACTAACCATGTCTTCGAAGGTTATATCAGGGGCCCTTAAATCGCCTATTTGGTTCACGTGTGCTTTGATTTGTACATCATAAATAGAATCTTCAAGTACTTTTTTGGCCACTGCACCAGCCGCGACCCAGTTAGCAGTTTCTCTGGCACTTGAACGGCCCCCTCCTGCCCAGCTCCTTGTTCCAAACTTTGCCGAATAGGTAAAATCCCCATGACTAGGTCGGGGGGCAGTGACAAATGGTTCATATTTACTAGATTTGGCATCTTTATTGTATATGACCATTCCAAGGGGTGCCCCGGTTGTGTATCCACCTTCTAACCCAGATAAAAGAGAGATTTGATCGGGTTCATTCCTACTAGTGGTAACCATAGATTGACCGGGACGCCTCCTATCTAAATCGTGTTGGATATAACTAGCATCTATCTTAACTCCAGCGGGGCAACCAGAAATAATACACCCGATTCCAGGTCCATGACTTTCTCCAAAGGTAGCAATTTGAAATAATTTACCGAATTTATTCCCATTCATAGCTGCTGATCACCTTCGATTTTAGCCCCCAGACTCTTCAACACTTGGAAAAAATCAGGATATGAAACTGCCACGTGTTCTGCTCCTGAAATTTGAATAGCCCCAGAGGAGATGAGACCTAAAATTGAAAGGGACATGATGATGCGATGATCCCCTCTTCCATTAAGTTTTGCCCCAGGGAAAGGAGAATTCGATCCGTAAATGGTTAATTTATCAGACTGTTCTTTGGTTTTCACACCCAACTTTTGTAGTTCTTCGCTCATTGCAGAAACCCTATCCGTTTCTTTATATCGAACATGAGAACAGTTTACGATGGTTGTCTTTCCATCTGCAGCGGCGCCTAAAATGGCAAGGGTGGGGAGAAGGTCGGGGGTATTTCCGACATCGATGGTTGTGCCAGAGAGAATAGATTTGGTTATGGAGATGGTCTCTTCTGATAGATTCCAATGAATATCTGCACCCATATTTGAGAGTATATCAACAATTGCAGCATCCCCCTGAGATGTTGGTTGAGCCCCGGTGACTATAATTCCAGTATCAGATGCTAGCACCCCTGCTGCAAGTAGATATGACATTGAAGAGAAATCCCCAGGGACTTTGTAAACGGGGTTGTGTGGAGAATAAGATTGCCCTCCCGGAACGCGATAGCCATTTTCAGTTATATGGGTCTCGATTCCAAATGATTTGAGAAGCTCGATGGTTATGTCAACATAGGGTTTTGATTTTAGTTCGGAAGTAATAGTTATATCAATGCCAGATTCTGTAACTCCCCCTGCCATCAATAGCGAAGTTATGAATTGGGATGAAATATTCCCGGGAACTGAGACGGAGCCCCCATTTATTGGGCCTTTAATTACAATAGGTGCCCTGCCATTGTTTTGAATACTAGTTGCTTCACCACCAAGTTGTGTAATGGCATCAAGCAATTCTCCCTGTGGCCTCGAACTGAGAGATTCGTCCCCAGTGAGAGTAGTAGTCCCATCAACCAAAGCTGCGGTGGCTATTAAGAGCCTCATGGTGGTTCCACTATTTGCACAATCGATTATATCAGATGGGGGAGAGGGC
>JAPYRM010000025.1 GCA_029941175.1 Halobacteriales archaeon | reverse complement strand
AGATTGGGATATTCGGTCGCATTAACTATACGTGCCCCCATAGAACGCAAAGCCAATTTATCAGAGAAATACCACTGGCCTAATGAAAAAAGTCCAAAGATGGCAGCCATTGAAATAAGACCCACATCAAAATATGTGGTGATAGCTGCGAGGAAAAATATATAGAGCGCGAATAAGAGAAATGTGGTTAAAATCATACGAAAACGCAGCCCTGGATCTTTTTTCCATGTTGCCGGTGTGGAAGAATGAGTTGTAGAATGTACCATGTGATTTGGTACGTATAGGGATGATTAAAAACGTGACGAATTGTGTGGATAAATTTTGGAGAAGAGAGCTACAAGATTAACTTGTCCCGGGAACGATGTAGAAATGATGAGCGAATTGGGGTTGTTTTGTCCGAATTGTGGGAATGCTGTTGAGAGAGGACAGTGGAGAATTGCCCAAGGGGAATCAAGAGAGTTAGAAAGGGGGAGAGAAAATGTATTGTGTAATCGGTGTTATTTTGATCAATTTGAACTAGTAAAATTGAATGAAAATGGGAGTATTCGAATTTGTTCGGTTTGCGAAGCCATCTGTAGAAAAAACAAATGGGTAGATAAAAAAGAAGGTTTAGAAGAGGAAATGATATCTGAGATGATAGAAGAAGGACTAGAAATTCAAAGGGATGTGAAAGATATAAGTTGGGGTTTTAGTCTGGAAAATATAGACAAAAAAACCATGCACGTTAATTGTGAATTTAAAGGAAAGGCGAGGAGTAGAGAGGTAGTGGAGAAAAGAATAGTCGAAATTAAAATAGTACGCGAAATCTGCGATATATGTAGAAAAAAATCGGGTGGTTATTATTCCGGAGAAATACAGATTCGGGCTTCGTCTAGAAAACCTACAAAAGTGGAGAAAAGCCGTTCTATTGAAATTGCTAATGATGTGGCGGATCGGAGGAAGTCACTAGGTGATAGAAATGATTTTGTCTCAAAGATAGTGGAGAAAAAAGAGGGCATAGATATACGAATATCCACTAGTAAACTCGGACAGAAAATATCTAAGTCTATTGTGGAAGAATTGGGGGGTTCAGTATCAACTTCTGAAACATTATTGTCAGAAGATCGGGATGGAAATAGAGTGTATAGAATTGCATATTTAGTACGCCTTCCAGCAATAATTATTGGGGATGTGATAGACATAAGAGATGGGAAGGGGCCAATTTTAATTAAGAGCACAGGGGATGTTTTAAAAGGCATTAGACTTGCTTCTGGCGAATCGTACAAGGGGTTAGTTAAAGATGAAAAATTCAACAGAATACAGCATGTCTCTAATGTGGGTAAAACCTCCATTGTATCGATAGATGACACATATTCAATGCAGATATTAGATCCAGAATCATATCGTCCGATAACAATAGCCCGTCCAACATTTATTGGTCCAAATTTGAAGGAGGTAAAAGTAGTAAAAACAGAAGAAGGGGTGTACGTTTTACCGAATGAATAGAAGTGCTGTCATCGTGGATAAAAGAGATGCTAAAAGGGAACTAGAGTTATTAAAAAACGAGCGGATATATGATGATTCCAGGAGAATTATGGTCCACGATGAAAGATCAATAGAGCTTCCAATTCTTGGGTCGGTGGAGAAAATGAAAAACAAGAGCATAATAAATCAGAAAAATCCTCAGAGAAGGATTAGAGGATTGAAAGATTTGCTTCAGGAGAGAGGAATTTCTGAAGAGGAAATAAAAAATGCACCACAATCATGGGATATAATTGGGGAAATAGTTTTAGTTCAATTTTCAGAAAAATGCACCATTGAAAAAGAGATAGGGGAGTGTTTGATAGAGCTACATGGTATCAAAACTGTACTATCTCGGGGAGGGATTGAGGGATCCCAAAGGGAACCAACTGTGAAGTGTGTTGCGGGAGTGGAAGGGACAAGGACTACGCATACGGAATGGGGTGCGAAATACTCACTGGACCTATCAGAAGTTATGTTTTCTCCAGGCAATAGGGAGGAAAGAAAGAGGATGGGAAGAATGGTCGATAGGAGAGAATGTGTATTGGATATGTTTGCAGGAATAGGTTATTTTTCGATTCCGATGTCTATTTCGGGGGCAGAGGTAACAGCGGTGGAGAAAAATGCAGTGGCCATGAGATATCTAAAAGAGAATATCCGACTGAACCATATTGGAGGGAATTTATACCCAATAAGAAACGATTGTAGAAAATTTGTTAAAGAGTGGACAAATAAAGAAGGAAAATTATTTGATAGAATTGTAATGGGTCACTACGATTCGATCGAATTTCTCAAAGAAGCATATTCAGTGGTAAAAGCAGGAGGGATGATTCATTTACACGAAGTAAGAGCTAATTCAAACCCATCTCAATCGTATGATAAAATTAGAACAATAGCAGCAGAAACAGGGAGAGTTGCTGAGATTGTGGATCACAGAAGGGTTAAAGGATATAGTCCAGGTACATCTCATTTTGTTGCAGATATTCGAATCATATAGAGAAAGTTAGAATCGATCAAATGGTTTATGGGTCAGTATAGATAAGAAAGTAGATATGAAAAGTTTAGCTGGAGAAACTATAGTAGTAACAGGTGGTTCGCAAGGAATCGGATTGGCAATTGCAAAAAATGTGGCTGCGAAGGGGGCGCATGTGCTGATAACAGACATTCAAGATGGGTCGGATGCTGTTAAGGAAATAGAAGATGCGGGTGGAAGCGCAGAGTTTCGTAAGGGTGATGTGACAAGTGAAGAGTCCATGCGTGCTGTGTTTAAAGATACTAAAATAGATGGGTTGGTCAATAATGCGGCTTACTTTGCGCCACTAATGATTCCAGGGAATCTCAAACCATTCACAGAGATTACAGTGGAAGAGTTTGAGAAAGTAATGTCCGTCAATACCACTGGTGTATTTATTGCCACAAAAGAAGCTGTTCCATCATTCAATGAGGGTGCGCGTATTGTAAATATATCTTCGGGGACTATTATGAAAGGAACTCCAGGATTTTTTCACTATATAGCGTCAAAAGCTGCAGTTGTGGGGATGACTAGGAGTATGGCAAAAGAACTAGCAGATAAAAAGATAAGAGTAAATGCCATAATGCCAGGTTTAACCGCATCTCCGGCATCACTGCAAGCGGGAGAAGATCGAATACAACAACGGGCAGAAGCAAGTCAAATTATCAAGAGGGCGATTCAGCCAGAAGATGTTGCAAATGTTATTGGATTTTTATTGAGTCATGAAAGTGGGATGATGACAGGGCAGGTAGTAAATGTAGATGGCGGGAACGTATTCTATTGAGTTAAAAGTTAGATAGAAAAATTGAACAGATAAAACGAGTTGATGGTTTTAAAGTTTACCTATCTTTAGAAGATTTTACACGGCGCCAACTCTCTCGCTTTTTTTCCATGGCAGAATAGAGGGTCATTGATTGTATTAACTGAGACACGTCGAGAGTGCAAGAAGTAATAAGATCACCTTCGGTTTCGATTCCAGCCACAAAAGATAAATCATGGAGATGGATATCTTGTATCTCTGCAGGTTCGGAGAACTGTACTTTAGTTTCTGGCGTTAATTTTAGAATTCGTCGTGTCATAGTCAGAGAGACTCAAGAATTGCCAATGCTGCTTTGTATTTCCTCTCTGCAATTTCATGCATGAAGTCAAAATCTTCCACTTCTGCGAATCTTTTTACTATCAAACGGCCGCAATGGATATGATCTCCCTCATCAGCGGTTACGTCGAAAAGTGTTTTGGCTATTTCAGGGTATTCACCTTCAACATATTCGCCCATTCTACGAGAAGTTTCTGCTGCAACGATTTCAGTTGAAATTTGGAAGCCTGCTGCGATATGGTGTGGTTTTTCCCACTCAGTTGCCAAGCGACATTTGGTAACCAATTTATCATAATTATCGTCAGTCCAAATTGCCAAATCGCAGGGTACTCCAACTTGTTCAGATAGACTTGCGTAAATTTTTGCGTGTTTTACTTCGTCTCGGATTTGTTCACCTAGTCCAACGATTAGATCTCTATCACGAAAATAAGGGTCCCCTATCTCATATATCTGAGTCATTTGTCTTGCAGGGGGCAAACAACCGATATAGAACTCCCTCCAAGCTTGAGATGCAAACTGTTTTTGCATCATTGCGAGTGGACCCCCCAATGAATCGAAGTATTCATCTGTGAAGTACTTCTCAACTGCAGTTTCCATTTTTATGCGGTATTCTTCTGTGAAGTCGTTCACTAATGTCGCCACAGTAGATAAGTCGGATGACATAATATTAGAATTATGTTCAAAGAAATTAAATTAGATGGTTTTGTTGGAAAAACTCTTTACTAGGTGTTATTTGTGGAGAAATTACCAGACAGATTGTAAGAATAGATTAGTGTCTACTTCAGTTCCAAGTCCGTTTTCAATTGCGTGATCGTACGCTACTTTTCCGACAGCTGCGAATTGCATACCAATTCCGGTGTTGTTGAGGAAAAGAGTAGTTTCTTCAGATATTGGGTCCCTATTTTCAGAAATAAGAGAAGAAATATCCTGAGCAGCACTTATGTCGAAATTTGAAATGGCCCATTTATCAGTGAGATTTTGAGCAAAATCCGAAGACCGGGGGGCATAGTTATGGGGACCAGATGGAAGTTGTGTTGTCGCAACTGCTACACGATCTACTTTGGAAAATGCCTCGCCTGGAATTTCGGGATTTTTGATTGCACTTACATGCATTTCAGGCTCTATCCAAGATGCATCGAAGATAGGCTTCATTGCATTGGAAGCACATGCGAGAATATTAGTTCCAGATATTGCTTTGGTAGGTTCGTCTACAGGGACAACAAGGGGGTCCAATTTATCGTTCCATTCTTTCGCGAAGGCTTCACGATTTTTAGGAGTGGGGCTATATACATTCACTTGCTCGAGATTGAACATCTCAGCGAAGGCCTCGATTTGTCCACCAGCGTGTCGACCTGCGCCGAGTAAACCCATTGTGTGTACATCAGAAGAAGATACCATGTATTTAGCTCCAAGGGCATTTGTGGCCCCAACACGCATTTTACTAGCGTATCCATCGGGAATTATCAATAGCGGTTCGTTTGTTTTGATATCGTATAATTGGACATATTCTACATATTTTTTGTCTCTAGCCATTCCTATCTTGAATTTTCGACCCCCTTCCCAGCGGATTCTATCAGATTGGATTCGGAGGGCAGATACGCCGAAATCCTGTATAATCCCAGACATGATTTTGTAAACATAAGCATCGTTTGGTCCGAGCGGGAGTATCATATCAGACCGGGGGATGCTAACAACCCTTCCAGCGGCGTCTGCCTTATATGCTAGTTCTAACGCTTCGATGGAAGACCTCATGTCTAAACATTGTTCAACCTCGGACTCGGAGAGGAAAATTACCATATAGAGGAGTTATTCTTAGCAGAGTAAAAAGTAGAGTAATAGAAAAGAAACTTTCCAGAATAAAGGAAAAATTTAACTTGGTAAAGTGCCATGGTAAGAGTGCGTTCCGAAGTCCCCATTGGAGTTTGTCTAAAATGGACACGATGAAAATATGGAGAACCCCGGTACGCTATAGTCCCGGAACAGGGTCTTCCATCTGAGGCGGCGTGAAGCCAAGCGATGATGTTGGAGGTTAGTTTCTGGGAAATATTTATAAAAAAGAAAATTGGATTCGGATACGGAGAGGTTCTTGGAGGGATTAGAATGTAGAAATGGTTTTTCACATAGAGATCCAAGAACAGATATGGAAATGCGGTACCTCGAAAATATGGAGGAGGACCAGCGTGAAGTTGTATTCAAGCGGTATCAAGTGAGTCAAGAAATACAGAAAACGGTTCGGACTATTATTGATAATGTAAGAGAGCAAGGAGATGATGCACTTAGGAGATATGCATTAGAATTTGATAAAATAGAAGTAAAAGAAATAGACATCACGCAAGAAGCGAAAAAAGCATATGAAGCAATTGATGAAGAGTTAAAATTAGCCATAAAAAAAGCGGCGGAAAACATTGAGGTATTTCACAAACGCCAAGTTAGAGAAGATTGGGTTGGGAATTTTGATGGTAGGGAAATGGGACAAAGGTTTCGGCCGATAAATAAAATTGGAGTATACGTTCCGGGAGGTACGGCCGCGTACCCATCTAGTGTGTTGATGGCCATAATTCCAGCAAAAGTTGCGGGTGTGGGGCACATCGCCGTTGTGACACCTCCAGCAGAAAAATTGAATCAGGTTACACTGGCTGCAGCATATATTTCAGGTGCGGATAAGATCTATGCTGCAGGAGGGGCACAGGGGATTGCTGCACTTGCATACGGCACGCAAACAATTGACCCGGTTGACAAAATCATAGGGCCAGGAAACCAATGGGTTGCCGTGGCCAAGAAAGAAATCAGAAATGATGTGGAAATAGAGTTTATTGCAGGTATAAGTGAAATTTTGATTATTGCAGATTTAACTGCAGATCCGAGAATTGTTGCAGCCGATTTGATTGCACAAGCTGAACACGATGGGAATGTTGCTGCGTTGGTGGTAACAGATAGCGAAGAACTATCAAAAGGAATTGTAGAAGAGGTGAAAGTGCAAACTGAATTATTAGGTAGAAGGGATATAATAAATCAAACTCTAGATAACGCATATAGCGGAATTATTTTGGTAAAAAGCATGGAGATCGCGGCAGAATTTGCAGAAGAATATGCTTCAGAGCATCTCTCCATTCAAACTTCGGAGGAGAACGAAAAGATGCTTTTAGAAAAAATCAGTAGTGCAGGAAGTATATTTGTAGGGAGGGACACCCCAGTTGCTGCAGGAGATTATGCATCAGGGACTAATCATATATTACCTACAAATCAGGGTTCTCGCGTTACAGGAGGAGTTTCGGTGGATACATTCACCAAAGTTTCTACGATACAAAGACTTGATAAAACAGCGTTGGAAAAAATTAGAAAAATCATAACCACAATTGCTAGATCGGAAGGATTGGACGGCCATGCAGAAAGTATAGAGCGCCGATTTGATTAGTAAAACTGATCAACTTGTAAAAAATTTGTCCCTGCCCCATATGCAGTCTCTGCATCGGTTTTTTCGTTTCCTATGAATAACGTATTTCCAGGGGAGATTTCAAGATCTTCAATACACTTTTGTAGGGGGATAGGATTGGGTTTGTCCTCTAACGTAGATTCTCTAGTTATGAGCGAATCAAAATGGATATTGAACTTTTCAGCGATTTCTTGAGAAGCTATATGGGAATTTTTTGTGCATAAACCAACTGGACAATCTAAATTAGGAATGACATCGAGTAGGGGCAATGGGACTGCATTTTTGGTGCCGTCGAGTTCGTGGGAAGCCAACAGATCAAGGAGATCTTCATAAAGGCCATATTGGCGAGCTAGTTCATAGATAGGAGCGTGATTATTTCTATCTGCTCTAAAAGAAAATGGATCGATAGAAGACGGGAAAAGATCACGTATTTGAGTTCTAACAGATTTCCAATCTACGTCGAGGTTAGTTAGAGTTCCATCTAAATCAAAGATCACTCCATCGAATTTATCAAGATAATTTAAACTAGCTTTTAACTCATGAGTCCATAGATTGTCTGTGGCAGATATATGAACCAAATCGCCATCGTTGAGAGAGAATAATTTTCGTAAAGAAATGGGTGCGATGAACTCAAATTTGGATTTTGGATAGTTATCGACTAAAGGGCGAATAAGAGCCGCTTTGATTCCACTGATAGAACAAGGATGTAACTCTATCCCATCACAATTATCCAAAGCATTTTCGATGTCATGTACGATAGTAGAAGTTAGAGATATGGTCGAAACCATCTGAGTTAAATTTAGCGTCCCAGGGAAGGGACGGAAAGATAAATGGGAGAAAAGGAGCTCATTGAGATCGGAAATTAAGATATTAGCAACTCCCTTTCCGGATTCCAATTTTCCATGCATGTAATAATAGTGTATCTTTAAATGATTTAAACAAAGGGAATTGAAGAAACAAAAGATGTTTTAAAATACGAACATGTTTAATGTGATGGCTGCCTCATGTGAAATTATGCCAACAGTTCCGGAAATCGCGGCGCATGAAAGAAATGGGCCTCCGATTACCATGTTAACTGCATATAATAAGTCGATAGCCGAGATAGCAGACTCTATCGGAATAGACATCATTCTTGTGGGGGATAGCGTGGGGAATACGGCGTTAGGATATGAAACTACGTTACCGGTTACAATAGAAGAAATGATTAGCCACACAGCTGCGGTTGTTCGAGGGGTGAAGGAAGCCCTAGTTGTAACAGATTTACCATTTCTTTCAGTAGGGGTGGAAGAATCGGTTTCGGTTATGAATGCAGGTAAGATGTTGAAAATGGGGGGATCAGATGCCGTGAAAATAGAAAGCGGACCTCATACGGTTGATATTACAAAAAAGATGGTCGATATAGGGATACCAGTCATGGCACATGTTGGGCTGGTACCTCAAAGAATTCGACAAATAGGGGGATATTATCAACAAGGAACGGATGAAAATAGTGCACAGAAGATAATGGAACTGGCAATAGAGCACGAAAATGCAGGGGCCTTTGCGATTGTATTAGAACATATGCCATCTGATATTGCCAAGAAAATCACACAAAAATTGGAGATTCCAACGATAGGTATTGGTGCAGGTCCACATACACGTGGACAAGTTCTAGTGGTAGATGATGTTATTGGCCTCTCGGATTCGGTGCCCCCATTTGCTAGGAAATTTGGTAATGTAAAAGTAGAAATTTCAAACGCAATTAAAAAATATCGAGAAGAAGTTATTTCCGGGGATTTTCCACCAGAAAGCCTAGACTAAAAGGACAGTTAGGAGAGAAACTGGGGAGGGGACCACAAAACAAGCTTTAGTTTATAAAGTATACGCAGTGATACGTTTTTTAATCGGAATATTTATATATTAGATAAATGGATCATAACATGAAGGATAAAAAATGGAACTTATTGTAAAACAAGTGCCCCAAAAAGACGCAGGCAGAGGTCTAGTGTTCATTGATCGGGGAGATTTCTCAGAGCTGGGTGTGCAAGAAGGAGATTATGTATCCATAAAAGGTACGGAGTCTCCAAAAAATTCAGTGGTGGGGAAAGTATTCCCAGGATATGCAAGTGATTCAGAGCAGAAAATTGTTCGGATGGATGGGGGATTGAGACATGCGGCTAATGTGGGAATTGATGAAAAGGTAAATATTGAAAAAATCGAAGTCAAAGATGCAGAAAGTGTTAGTACAACAATTCCAAAGCATGTCAAGATAATTGGAGGAGACCATAGAGGAATCGCGCAGATGGTGGGGGCCCGATTGAAAGGAAGGGCAGTTAGTGTGGGTCAAACAATACCTATCAATTTTAGTATATTCTACACGGGAGTGAGAGTGCCAGTAATTATTGCGGCAACAAAACCCAAAGGGCCAGTACAAGTCACAGATGAGACGGTTATCAAGTTTTCAATAGATAGGGAACTGGGTGATACAAAACGAGAAACTGTTGAGCCTCTTTCAGACATAACATACGAAGATATAGGAGGACTATCAGACCAACTGGGTCAAATTAGAGAGATGATAGAACTCCCAATGAGACATCCAGAACTATGGGAGCAACTAGGAATTGAACCTCCCAAAGGAGTTTTATTACATGGCCCTCCAGGGACTGGAAAAACATTAATCGCACAAGCAGTGGCTAACGAGATTGATGCGCATTTTATCTCTATTTCGGGGCCAGAGATAATGTCAAAATATTACGGAGAAAGTGAAGGACAGTTGAGGGAAGTGTTCGAGGAAGCGGAAAAAAATAGTCCAGCCATAGTCTTCTTGGATGAGATAGATTCAATTGCCCCCCGACGGGAAGAGGCCAGTGGGGATGTAGAACGCCGAGTAGTTGCCCAATTGCTTACCCTCATGGATGGGTTAAAAGAAAGAGGACAAGTGGTAGTAATAGCGGCGACTAATCGTGTTAATGCGATTGATCCGGCTTTGCGCCGAGGAGGTAGGTTTGATCGGGAAATTGAAATTGGAGTTCCTAGCAA
>JAPYRM010000024.1 GCA_029941175.1 Halobacteriales archaeon | reverse complement strand
GCCAGTGGGGCCTTTATTATCGGTGAAAGAGGCAATATATAATGAACAGACAGAAGCAAGAGGAATTATTTCGGAGATTGTTCGAGAGGGGTATGGGAGCATCCCGGTTATCAATCACCCCCTGAACTATAGCAACGCAAGGACTGGTTTTAGAGGCCCACCTCCGCTACTTGGAGAACATACTGTAGAGATATTATGTGAAATGGGATATACTCAAGAAGATATTGAAATACTCCGATTGCAAGGGACAATTCCAAAGAGATAAAAAATAAAAAATTATCCCATTAAGTCCCGCCAAGTTTGTGGAATTGGAGTTGAAGTTCCGGTTTTACCATCAAGCAGAACTTGGACTGTTTTTGCAGTAGCAACCTTTTCAGAACCATTTGTCAAGATATAATCCATAGTAACACTAGAGGTCCCTATTGAAGACACAATTAGTGAGATGCAGACCGTATTACCTAATTGCAGAGATTTGATATAGTCAATTTCGAGATGTACAATAACAGTGTCTACTTCGTCTAAAGATATATCCAATATACTTTCGTAGTATTTTATTCGGGCTTGTTCTAAATATGTTGCATAGACTGCATTGTTTACGTGGCCCATGGAATCTAAATCCCTGAATCTGACTTCGAAGCTAGTGACATGGGGTTCTTGATTCATTTCTACCTCACATAGGTACTGCTTTGGCGACCATGAGTCTGCCGCTGACTAGCATTAAAATTGCTAGAGATAACATCCCAATATCCCAATTTGCCATCATCATTGAAGTCAGTTGAAGGATCACCTGGTTTGTGAGCATTAGAATGCCATAAAGCATCATGAGGAGTCCACTTTCTCGAGAAAATTTTGAAATCGAGTGAGGAGAGAATAACAATATGGCCCCATGGATAAAGACGATGGATCCGAGGATAGTTGATAATAGAGAAGGGGACATGACGGAGCTAGAACCCATCAGAAAAGAGTAGATTCCAGATACTATTGCGAGTGTGCCCCCATAAATCATTTCAGAGGGAGTTTCGGATAAATCCATATGCAGGATAAGAGGGGAGGATATATTAGCTATTAGTTTTTAGAGGAAAAAATGGGAAAAGTTTAATTCAGCAGGAGAGTGTCTAACAATAACAATGGTAGAATATAAGGTAGAATATGAAGGTGTGGACGAATTCCTGGAAGTTTCAGATAAGCATACAATATTAAGAGGATGCCTTAGAGATGGAATTGCCCAAGAATATTCGTGCCGGGTGGGAATGTGCCTAGCTTGTTGTGCTGAAATTATCCAAGGAGAGGTTGTACAGCCTGCAGCCCATGCATTGACAAAAGAAGAGCGAGAGAGATATGCTTTGACTTGTATGGCCCGGCCCCAGAGCAATTTAATTTTAAAGAGGGGAGCGTATCCCCCTAGTGTTGAACTGGATTAGTTGAAGAAGGGCATGCACGGGGCAGGATTCGAACCTGCGAACTCCTACGAGACAGGGTCCTAAACCCTGCGCCTTTGACCTGGCTCGGCTACCCATGCAGGTTATGACTTTTTGTGGGGATGGTTTAATAAGTTTTTCTTTGAATCAAGAGAATATTGAAAGTGAGATTATATATAACAGAAAAACGAGAGAGTATTGTGCACACGGCAAAAGATCATGTTGAACAGTCGGAATGGATTTCTGAGATCGGCCGGGTTGCAAACGAATTGAATCTCGGTGCACGTGCTAAGTCATATGCAGTAGAGATATACTTATCAGACATACCAGAAATGGAAAGGTCGAAACCGGCTGCTATTGCGACAGGCATTTATGTTGGTTCGCTGATTGCAGGAGAAGGAAGATCACAGCAGGAGATTGCAGATAAAATGGGCGTGTCGCGTTTGACGATACAAGGGAGATGGAAAGATACTTTAAAGATTGCGGGTTTTGACCCTCCATCATGGTGAAATGACATTTCCATTGGAATCTATTTCACCAGAAAGTATTCGAGTACTAGATATAATTTTTCCATCTGTAGAATGGACGAAAGGGACAGTCACTACGGATAACGGTTTTAAACCGTTTTCTTTTCGGATTTGATTTATTAAGTGGGAGATTGGTTCTGTTTCAGGAGAAACCACAAGCACATCATATTGGCCTTCGGAAGCTATGGAAGTTGGTGTGATCAATTCTAGAATTTCAAAGGTTCTTGAGTGGATTTTTGAGAGGGGAAGAAGTTCAGATATAAGGTCTTGTTCTCTGTCGAGGAAAGGCCGAATTGGCCGAGGGATGGGCCGAGTGTCATATGCTAGTTCATCACTGGTAAGCCCAACGGTGACATTTCCTAACTCGAATGCGTGTTCGAATAAGCTTCGATGTCCGTCGTGAAGAGGGTCAAACGTACCTCCAAAGATAGCATTTTTGGAAGACGACATCAGATGATTAGACCCCTACAAAGAGCGTCGATCCCACCGCTGTTGTATTGATCCCGTTGCGAAGAAGGTCCAGAACCTAGATCATAGAGAGTACGTAAACTAGAAGTTCCAAGGCGCTGGCACTCGGATTCAACTAGATCGATGAGATCGATTTGGTTGGAAGTTTCCCAATTAATGAAGGTAGAATTATAGCCATATCGAAGGGATCTCCACTTATTTTCACATAAAATTTCAAGTCGATGGGATTCTCCAGAGTCCCCATCGTCATATCGTTCGGAGAGATCAGATAATAGATAATAGATATACTCTAAAAGGTGTGCTGATCGTTCGGTCTGAGTTTGGGCATCCATAATTCTGATTTCGACAGTTCCATTTTCAGTATGAGGACGAACATCATGCCAAAGTGCCCCTCGATCAAAAATTGAGTTGGTTTCCACCATTAAACGCTCGAAATGTAGATAATCGGACATATTAGAAAATTCGATAGGCATACCAGTATTAGGCAGAGACTCAAAAATGAGTGCCCGTGCAGATTCTAGACCGGTATCGAATCCATTCCAATACGGAGAATTCGAAGAAAGGGCCAACAAAAGAGGGAGTGAGGGACGGCATTGATTCACCATCCATATTGCTTTTTCGGCGTCATCTACACCAAAATGGACATGTAAACCCGCGGTGGTGTTTCTGTGTTGAGGGTATTGGATTCTGTTGAGTTGAGCCACATACCTAGGAGACCCTACGTGTTCAAGTTCCCTCCATAGTGCCGCAGGATGTAGTCCGGAAACTGCTAACTCGAATCCATAATTTTGAACGTGCGAGCGTAGGTCTTCTCTCATTTTTAATAAAGCTGAATTAGCTTCTTTAAGGTTTTTCGATACAGGAGTTCTGCATTCAATTATGAATTTGAAGAGTTCGTGATCGATATTATTCTTAAGAAAACCAGGAGCATCGGATCCTTCGGCGAGTGGACCGGTCGTGTTGACAGGCATCCCCATAGAGTCTACAATGAAGTATTCTTCTTCAATGCCAATAGTCCCAAGTTTGTTGAAATTGGTTGCAGAGCCTAGTTTCATTAGATATAGTTAACCGATATGGGGATAAAAATTAACTCATTTATAGGGGAGGGGCTCTGCGACAATGGCCAAATGGTCTTTATGGTGAGAAGTGAGTTTTTTTGTTTTGAGGATAGCGTATTCCTGGGATAAATCTTCTATAGACGATTTGAAAATAAGGTCGGGGTGGGTAACAACATTTTCACTCCTTGCTTTAATTACGAGGAAAAGTTTCCCGGTGGGAGAAAGGAATCTTTTGTTTTCGAGAGCTATTTTAACTTGCCCTCTAGTCGCGACGTCTTGTATCAATAGGTCGAGATTTGATTCCACGACATGTGAATAAGTTTCAGGGCGTCTAGCGTCTTTTAGTAAAGGGATAATATTCGTTCGGGATCGTGCCACATTAAGGAGGTCCCTCATTGGTTGGGGTGAAAATTCAACTGCGTAAACTATAGATGCAACGTCAGCAACGTGGCTGACTGTTGTTCCGTTTGCGGCGCCCAAATAAAGGACTTTTACGTTTTTAGATAGTCCAACGTCAATATCTTGGGTGATGACGGACCCAAGTTTGGACCTACTAGGATCCCATGCACGCCACCCATTTTTTGTTGATTCCCCATAAACAGGAGGACCTTTTGTGACCAAGTGGGTCTTTCCTCGAATGTTTAAATATTGATAGTCGGCAAAGAGGGTCATTTGTTGCCACCACGGGATCTAATTTGGTCCATTTTTTTAAGGAGATCGGAATGTAATTCGGGATTCAAAGTGCCAGAATAATAATCCACTCGAGCAGCAATTGAAAGTTTACCAGATAAAGCACGGGCAGCATTTCCCCTTAGACGAGGGTGAGTTTTGGAAATATATTCATGAGTATATATGACACCGTGCTTGGGGGATGTGGCGCGCCCCCTGAGATGGGCAAATAATGCATTTTCTGCCCCGAGAACTTGCAGAGTCCCGGATGGTTTTTTTGCCAGTTTTTCTAAACTCCCAGCTATTGAAATTAATCTTGCTGCTAGAAGAGGACCAGCCATTTGTGTTAGGTTTGGTGCGATATGGGACATTTCAGATTCTATGAAAAGTGCAAGTTTTTCACGCTCAATAGATAGAGAGTTCAGTTGATTATGAAGTGAAAAAATGTGTGCATGGAAGCGAGAATGATGGGATTGTATAGAGATGGTTTCGAGAGAATTTGGGATATCCAGGGATAGGCCAGTATAGTCCCCAAGCCACTCCGAGAGTCGAACGGTAAGTTCGTTCTCTATCCGAGAGTAATCATCCATGGTGCGGATTGCATGAGAGATCTGTCTGTCGGGGGTTTGGGTTAGATCGGATGCAGATTTTTGAGCGGCCTGAAATGCCGAATCGTATAAACGGGAGTAGTATTCCTCAGTTGTGGAGACATAACCACATTCGATAGCCATAGAAGGCCAGGGGTGGGGAGAAATGCAAGATCCTTCTTCTATTTCAAGTGACTCAGAGAGAGTATTTTCAGGAATGGTTTGGCAAAACCAAGCATTTTCTATGCATTCATGACCCATATACCGGCTAACTCTTTATTCACTTAAAATGTCGCGTTTATTGGTTTTGAGACAAAAGGGGATTAACCTAAGTTCGTCGGTAAAATATCATTAGGCACCATATGGTTGTTTTGATTGATAATGAAGTTGCGAAGAGGGTGTTGGATAGAGGAGAATCCATAGATTCTATAGAAAATGCATTTAGGCAACTAGGTAGTGGAAATGCTACTTTTATTTCTAGGACAGATATAGTTTCTCCAACGACACTAGGGGATTATTTTGCATGGGGATCAATGACAGGTGCCATGATAGACCCCCCAAGATTGGCCCTTCGTTTTAAATCAGATATCATAAGATACATAGATAGGGGAGGATATTTTTCAGAGGAAAAATTCAACGGGATTCCAGGGAAATTCATGGGAATCATACTTCTTTTTGACACGAGAGATGGTTCTTTATTGTCGATAATGAATGACGGGGTGATACAACATGAAAGGGTGGGGGCAACTGCAGCTGTGGCGTGCAAATATCTTTCAAATAAGGAGTCCTCAGTGCTGGGCATAATAGGGTCAGGAGGAATGGCTCAAAGTTATGCTAGGAACATTTTAGAGGTGAGAGGAATAGAAGAGATAAAGGTGTATTCTCCAACGGAAATAAATAGGAAATCTTTCGCAAAAAAAATGTCTGAGGAATTGAATATAGAAGTGAATTCCATGGACAGTCCAGACGGTGTTGCGAAGGGATCAGACATAGTTGCCACATGTACCACATCTCAAACTCCAGTTTTCTCGAGAGAGTGGATAGAACCAGGGATGACAATAATAGATGTAAGGAGTACTGAAATTGACAGCCAAACTATAAAAAATGTCGATCAAAGGTTTTCAACAACAAATCAAAGTCACAAGGCAGAAATGATAGGTGGAGAAAAGGCTGAGAAATACCAATCTAAGAGAGGAAAGCGTGGTTTTGTAGAAACGGATTATCCTACTTTGTCTGAAATTATTTGTAAAAATGAAATAGGAAGAAAGGATAAAAATGAAACTATATATTACCATAATCGTTCCGCTGGAATACAATTTGTTGCTGTTGGGAATTTAGTCTACGAACGTGCGAAGGAACAAGGGCTAGGAGAAGAAATACCATCAGAATGGTTTCAGCAATCAATTAGGAATTAGACCGGTTGTTTTTAGGCGATAGAAATGAGTCGACATATATGGAACCTTTTTCGGTGGTATATACAGATAATTCGAAGGGGGGGCTAGATATAGAGAGGAAAATATTAGAGGAAATTAACGTTGAATTGATCGATGCAGAACGATCAGAACAACCTATCAGAGACCTGATTAAGAATGCAGATGGCATCATTGTGAGTCAAATGGAATTTGACAGAGAAATAATTGAATCACTAGAAAAATGCCGCATTATCAGTAGAACGGGTATTGGTTTTGAAAACGTGGACTTGAAAGCTGCGACAGAAATGGGAATATATGTCAGTAATGTTCCAGATTACTGCATACCAGAAGTTTCGGATCATGCTATTGGATTGATATTGTCATTGGAACGGCGCATTACCAGTTTTGATAGAGACGTCAGAGAGAGAGGATGGAAAGTGGCACGAGCTAAGTGGACAGATATGCGGAGGATTGAAGGGCAGACAATAGGATTTGTTGCGTTTGGTCAGATACCTAAAGAAGTATGTAGAAAGGCTATTGCATTAGGTTTTGATGCGATAGCTTATGACCCATACATCGAGCCAGAAGAGATAATAAAATTGGGTGCAAAATGTGTTGAAGATCTTGACACCCTTCTCAAGGGGTCGGACGTGGTGTCATTGCACGTCCCGTTGACTGATGAAACAAGGGGGATGATCGGAAAGAGAGAGTTAGAATTGATAGGAGAAAATGGTTTTATAATCAATACATCTAGGGGAGGAATCATTGATGAAGAAAGCTTAGTCTGGGCGATAGAAACTGGAAAGATTGCGGGCGCGGGGCTTGACGTTTATGCAGATGAACCAGTCCAGAGAGGCAATCCGCTATTGAGTATAGAAAAAGTTGTGTTGACCCCCCATATTGCTTTTAAATCCATTGAAAGTGAACTGAAACAAAGAGAGATAGTTGCTCAGAATATCAGAGCCGTTTTAGAAAGAAAAGAACCAATAAATATAGTAAATAGAGAGATTTTTACGTTAGAGAGTTAACATATCTCCAATTTCAATTACCTCGATGTGATGAGGAAATTCGAACCCTCTTGCGTGAGGAACCAATGAGGATGGGTCCGCAGTTAGCCCTTTCCACATATCCCAATGGGCAGGAATCAATCTTTTTAGGCGTAATTGGCAGGACGCCTGGATGATATCAGACTCGTCGCAATACCATTTTGTGAGTTTTGGTTTGCGTGTTTTTTTATTGGGAATGATTCCAGAGGATCCAAATGCTAAGGCCCCAAGATCTATGTCATAAGTATCACCTATATCGTCGAGACAAGGATGTGGTTTTGTATCGCCCCCATGGAAAAAAGTACCTGTTTTGTGTTGAATTACGTAAGAAACGGGTTGGCGTGCCCCGGGATCGTATGCAGGCTCTACATGGATTGTAAAAGGCCCTACAGTGAAGCTATCTCCTTCGGAAATTTCGCTGAATTGTGAGGAATCAATATTCCAATTTTCAATCCAATTTTCAGATTCTATTTTTCGTAAGCTAGCCCCAGGGGCATAATAAGATGCGTTGGTTTTCGAGAGAATGGGTGCTTGAGATTCTGCATGAACGTGATCGGTATGATCATGGGTGGCAAGAATTGCATCTGCGCGAACTATATCAGAGGGATGGAAAGGAACAGGAATCATTCGTATTGTTCGGGGAGGGTTTCCAATTCCAAGGTAGGGGTCGATGAAGAGGGTGGTTCCGTCGCTAGCCTTGAGAACAAATCCTTGACACCCTAGGTACCAAATGGACACACCTACAGGGGTTGAATTATCTATTTCAGTGGGCAAATAGTCCCCCCAAGTTGAGTGGATAATTTCATTCATAATTTAATTTAAGTAGAGGAATGCTATATTATTTAAGAACAGCCGCAACCGCCAATTTGGTCTCCGAAGTCTAGAGAAAGGGATTCGGAGATGTGCTCATTGACTTCTTTCAATCGTGTTGAAAGTTTTTCCTGAGTAGCCAAGAAATGCACCATTATAGGTAGATTATTAAGTTTTTCTTGAGAGTCACTTATTTTCTCTAAGTCATCCTTGGTTGCTTCGCCACTGGCCCTTTTTATTATGAATAATTGCCTTTGTTTTTCAAACTCATTGATAAGTTCTTGGGCTTCCGAATCGTTTTTGACTTCTGCGCGGGATTGTTCATATTCTTTATATTCTGATAAATTTGAAATTGACTCCCCAAGTAGCTTGCTAAATGTTTCTATTTCAGAGGACTGGCTCGATAGATCTGAATCTGTTTTGGCGCTCATGGAAGGGGTTTTGCAGGAGAGGAGTTAGATGTGCCGAATGGGGCATTAATATATATGTTTAGGGAGCCATTGCTGCAATTCTGTAAATACATTTTCCCCTATATAATGGCCCCCAGGGTGAGACGAAAATGTTACGTTACAACCTAGCTCAACTAGTTTATTTCTAGTTGTTTCAACTTTAGATAGGGGGATAAGTTCGTCATTAATTCCTGCAGAAAGGAATACGGATTTGTTTAGAAATTCGAGAGTGGGAGAATTAGAAAAAGAACGGGGAAGGTATCCATTTAAACCAACACACCAAGAATAGATAGAAGGATTGGTACAAAGTGTTGATAGAGAAAGTATGGTCCCTTGGCTAAATCCAAGGAGGCCAATTTTTTTTGGGTTGAGGTCACATAGATCTATGAGTGCATCACGGCTTTGATCGAGTAGAGCCATACTTTGGGTTAGCGAATCGAGATCTGGTTGATCGGGGACAGCCCCAGCGGGTGAAAGATGGATAGGATACCAACAATAACCGCCCGAAATGGGAATGGGAGCACGCAGGCTGATTATAAAGATATCAGAGGGAAAGTAGTTTGACAAAGATAAAAGATCTAATTCGTTGGCCCCATACCCATGTAGGAAAAATGCCGCAGGAGAGGGGCCATCGGATTGGGCTTTCGGTTTTAGGACTTGGTAATCTAGAGGGATTTTAGAATTTACCATAGTATTAATTAATGTATAAAGGAAGTGAGAAAATACAGAAATATTACTCTAGTTCTCGATACCGTTTAAGAGAAGTTTGGTCAATTAATTCATCCCAGCGTGAAAGTATTTCTTCTTTTGCACTGTCTGGGACACTACACCTTGCAGGATATGCATATTCAAGAGGCACGGTGGCATCTATGATCATTTTCGCGTTTTTATTATCATACCCAGGACGAACGGTAGGGTCTAGAGTATTGCCTTTTGCCCCAGGAATGATATCTAGATCTTCTTCAATGCGACAACGTGTGGAAACTGCCCAAAGAACTTCTTCTTCGTTGAACACGTCGATGTCATCGTCGACGACTATGACGTGTTTTACTAGATCGCCTGCAGCCAGTGCTGCAAGACCTGCCATTTTTCCCTCCCCTTCGGCTCTTTTATCAATTGATAAATATGCTCTAAATCTGCCGCATCCACTAGGGGGATGATGTATTGCAGTGAGACCTGAAATGCGACCATGTATTTTTAGAGCATTATAGCGACTGCCTTCTTGAGGCAAGGTTCCAGTTAACCAATGATCTCGGTGTCCGGCAAAGACAGTCTGTAGAATAGCGTTTTTGCGACGGGTTATGTTTGTGACGTTTATTAAAGGTCGCATTCGTTGAGGACCATAATAGCCAGGGTATTCACCAAATGGTGCCTCTGCTTCTAATTCATGAGGAGGAATTTCACCTTCAATGACTATCTCGGCATCCGCAGGGACTAGGAATTCCTCACCCCATGTTTCAGATGCGACAAGTCTAACAGGTTCTTGCATCATCCCACCTGCAACTTCATATTCATCAATCCCATACGCTGCAAGGGTCAGAGCGCCCAAGTAAAATGAAGGGTGATGGCCTGCCACGATGGCCACCTTAGTTACACGGTCGCTGGCCCAATTTTTGTTTACTATTCGGTGGTTATGCC
>JAPYRM010000023.1 GCA_029941175.1 Halobacteriales archaeon | reverse complement strand
GGCATCACATGGGGAGAAATTGAGAGGATTACAGGAATAAATTACAACCGAATACAGGCCCTTATTGAGTCGGGCATATCGTTATACGTTTCTCACTTGCCATTAGATGCACATCAAGAATTTGGAAATGCTGCAGGACTAGCGAAAATATTAGAATTAGAAGATGGAGAACCATTTGGGAGATTGGGTACGGAATTCATTGGGATCACAGGGAGGGTAAGAGACCCATATACTCCAGACAGGTTAAGATCGTTTTTGGCAGGTGAACTGGATACGGGGGATGGGGGTGTAAAATTACTGAAGTTCGGGGCGGAGAGTATCATAAAAATTGGAATTGTTACAGGAGCAGGAGGAGATTGGCTAGGAGAGGCTGTTGAAAAAGAACTAGATGTTTTCATCACGGGAGAGGGAAAGGCCCGGATATATCATGAAGCAAAGGAATTGGGCATGAATGTGATATTAGCCGGGCATTATGCAACAGAGACATTTGGTGTTTTTTCACTTGAGAAAATTGTTTCAGAATGGGGAATGAAAACTACGTATATCTCTCGCCCTACAGGGCTATAAAATCATGGGGAAAGAATTTCAATACAACCCAATAGACCACATTGATGTGAAAAACAAAATGACGGTGTCTGAGTTGATGAGTGAATATTCAAATGCGGGTTTTGCTGCAAATGCCCTGTCTGAAGCTGTAGACATATATACGGAGATGATAGAGAGGCAAGATGTTACAAATTTTTTGAGCATGGCGGGGGCGATGGTACCAGCAGGAATGAGGAAAATAGTGACCGGGCTAATACAAGATGGGTATGTGGACGTGTTAGTTACGACAGGGGCGACATTGACCCACGATGCGATAGAAGCATTGGGACATAAGCATCATCACGGATCGTCCATTCTGAGAGAGCGGGGAAATGAAAGTAAGATTAGAGAACATGATGAAAAATTGAGAGACGAAGGAGTGGATAGGATATACAATGTATATTTACCACAAGAGGGTTTTGCCATATTAGAAGACCATCTTAGATCTAATGTATTTCCCAACATAGATAGGGAGGTTTCAATTAGAGAATTTACGGCAGAATTGGGACGTGCTAATTCAGAGAAGAATGGGAATGGTAACGGGGGTATAGCAGCGGTGGCTTACGAGTGTGGAGTTCCAATATATTGTCCAGGAATACAAGATTCAATACTAGGATTGCAAGCATGGATGTACTCCCAAATTTCATCATTTTCATTAAATGCACTTGGAGATATGACTGAGATCAATGATATAGCGCACAATGCCAAAAAAAGGGGGGCGATGATAGTAGGAGGGGGATTGCCAAAAAACTATATTTTGCAAGCGGTATTATTGACACCTCGTGCGTATGACTATGCGGTGCAACTAACAGGAGATTCTGAACATTTGGGTGGGCTTTCGGGGGCTTCGTTGGACGAAGCTAGATCGTGGGGAAAACTTGAGAAAAATGCAAAAAACATTACGGTCTATGCAGATGCGACAATTACGTTTCCACTGGTCGTTGCTGCGGCTCGTGAGAGAGTAAATGGCTAAATAAAGGAAAATAGAATAAAAGAGAAATTACTCATCTAGGAGTGCTTGTGCAAGCCGAGGGACGAACATACCGACATCGGTGACTACACCTACAGCGTGGGATGAACCGCGATCGAGGAGTTGAGTGACAGTTGCGGGGTTGATATCAACACAAACGGTTGGGGTAGTGGAAGGAAGACAATTTCCAACAGCTACAGAATGTAGTAGGGTAGAAAGCATGAGTACTAAATCAGCTTTTTGTGTTTGCTCTCTGATTGCGTTTTGTGCTTTAATTGTGTCAGTGATTGTGTCAGGAAGCGGCCCGTCATCTCGAATTGAGCCAGCAAGAACGTATGGAATATTATTAGTTATGCACTCATACATCACCCCACCAGTGATTATTTTTTGTTCAACTGCGGTTTTTATGGAACCGGCACGGATTATTTCAGAAATCGCATAGATATGGTGTTTGTGTCCTTTTCGGGGATGGGCAAGTGTAGTTATATTCATGCCAAGTGAAGTTCCATAAAGGTTTCTTTCGATGTCGTGAACTGCAAACCCATTTCCAGCAGATATCATATCTACATAGCCTTCATGCACTAATCGCGACAAGTCATCACCCGCTCCAGAGTGTATTACTGCAGGTCCAGGAACAACGAGTATTTTTCCGCCTTGCTCTTTTGTGGCCTGGATGGTTTCGGCTATTTTCTTGATCAAAGATTCGGAAGGACGTTCCGAAGATACCCCCCCTTGCATAAATCCAAAGGGACCACTCGAAGAATCTCGAGGTCTAGAGGGGGGTTTTACTCGAATTCCGGCTTCTCCGGTAACTATCAGATCATTTTCATCGACGGAAGTGAGTACTTTGGTGGAAGCTGTTTTGGTATGGGGATCCACAACGATTGCGGTGTCCATTTCTATATTTTCTACAGAGATCCATTCCCCTTCATATAGTATATCGGTGGGGTGATGTGTCGTGCTATAAAATCCGCGGGGGACAACTTTGGAGGAAGGGGCAGATTCTAGAGTTGCGTCGACGGGTTCGGCTATGGTAGCTCCGTTTTGATGGAGTTCATGCAAAATTGGCAATAAAAGTTCTTCAGAATCTGCGGATACCGTCATGCGACAATAAGTAGTCTCAGTTTTATGCGTTCCGACGTCGAACTGCTCAACGTGAAAAATCCCACCCATATCCATGATGATTCCGAATGCACGTTGCATGATACCAGAATCGATGATATGACCCTCGAGTTCGACAGTTGTTTCAATAGTCATTGATTACGAAACGCGAAGGTGGGACATGAATTTTTCTATGATACCGGGAGAAGAGTATCAAGTTAAAATTTGCTTGATGGCCACGTATGCTTCTGAAAAATCTTGTAATGTGATATTGTCCGTTGTTATGAAGACGCCTCGATTATTCTTTAATACACGTAATAAATACCCAAACTCGAAAGCTCGTATGGTATAGAGGTAATTTCCTAGTTCGGATCCACGATAAGCGATTGGTGCACCGTCTAATCCGCGAGATTCTAGATCGGTGAAACCTGCGAGATCTGCATCTTGGTCTAGATCAGATCGTAAATAGAGCTGAGTATGACTAGATTCCGTGAAATAAGTGATAGAACGAAGATTATCGCCAATAATTACTCTGCAGGTTCCGGTGAGACCTTCGAGAGGGATCTCTTCAGATGGTGAAGAATCGGGCATGGACGTAGATAGGATTGGCTCAGACTTAGGTTTCTCGGAGGAGATGGGGAATTCAGTGGATTTTCAAAGTAGGAATGCATAGTGTAAGCTGGCCGATGATGGGTATAGATTCGGAGCTCAGTCCCATGCTATGACGAACCCTATGAGTACGGAGGCCATATGAAATGTTATTTATTCGGAGAAGGAGCCAGTCCAGTAACGCTTAACCCGAGAGTGGTACAAGCTATAGATAATGGCAAAAACGAAAGTTTCGGGGGCAAAAATACCAAGGTTTGAAGATATTCCACTTATAAAAGGAGAAGGAAAATATACAGATGATTTTCAACCGGATGGATTGGCTTATGCTGCAATTCTTAGAAGTCAGCATGCTCATGCAAAAATAGTTTCGATAGATGTGGAAGTGGCAAATAAAATGGAAGGCGTTGTAGCAGTGTACACTAGTGAAGATTTAGAAAATGATCAAATTCCAGGCATGTTTCACGTAAAAGGATCGTTCGAAGGACAAAGAGACAGTAAGTTTTCTATTCTGGCTCGAGAGTATGTAAGATACACAGGAGAACCGATTGCAGTTGTTATTGCAGATGATCGGTATGTAGCGCACGAAGCACTTTCACTAGTTGGGGTCAAGTATGAGAGATTGGAGAGTAATGGTGACGTTTGGTCTTCAATGGTAGAGGATGCACCTATAGTCCACATAGGAGAGGGAGAAGATAACATAGCGCTGGATTGGGAATATGGGGATAAAAAAAGTACAAGGGAGGCATTTGATGATGCAGAGCATATATTTGAATTGGATATGGTGAATCAAAAACTCCATCCAGATGCCATGGAGCCTCGAAGTGTAATTGCGGACTATAGCGAAGATACAGGTAGAGTTACGGTGAAAACTTCAACTCAAACGCCGCATGGTATTCGAAAGAATATATCTATTGCACTAGGTTTGTCAGAGGATCATATTCGAGTGATTGCGCCGGATGTTGGAGGAGGTTTTGGTAGTAAAGGGGGCTCACCATATGTGGAAGATCCACTGATTTCGTGGTGTTCTATTCAGTTGAAACGTCCGGTGAAATGGACAGGTAGAAGATCGGAAGCGCATCATTCGGACCATCATGGGAGGGGATTTTTTGTTAAGGGAAAAATAGCAGTTGGAAAAAGTGGAAAGATAAAAGGGATAGAGTTTGAAGTTGTTTTTGATATAGGAGCATATCTTGTATGGGGAAAGACACCTGCAGCCAATTTTAGACATTTGTCATCGGGGGCCTACCAGATTCCAGCAATATATGGGAATGTTAAGGGAATTTTCACTAATACGGCCCCTGTTGGCCCGTATAGAGGAGCAGGGAGACCAGAAGCCATATATTCTGTTGAGAGGCTCGTGGATTATGCTGCAAGGGAGATGGGGATGGACCCTGTTGAATTTCGACGTATGAATTTAGTTCCTTTAGAAGCGTTTCCATATGAAACTGCAGTGGGGATGACATATGATAGTGGAAATTACGAACTGGCCCTCGATAAGGCTCTAGAAATGCTTGATTATGATAAAACTAGGAATCTACAAGAAGAATTGAGAGAGAGGGGTAGATATATCGGAATTGGATTTTCTACTTTTGTTGAAAACACGGGCACTGGTCCATCGGTTCCAGAGAGTGGGAAGATAATATTTGAGGAAGATGGGAACGTGAAGGTATACTGTGGGACCGCCGATCATGGTCAAGGACACAAAACAGCATTTCGTCAAATATTATCTGACAAATTAGGATTGCCCATGGATTCAATGGATATATATGAAGGAGATTCGGATGCATTGGAACATGGAGTAGGAACTTTTGGTAGCAGGAGTATTGCAGTTGGTGCGAGTGCGCTTGTCAAATGCGCAGAAATAATAATTGATAAAAGTAAACAAATTGCGTCGTGGTATTTTGAAGCTCCTGTAGAGGACATTGGATTTGAAGATGGTGATTTTTTTGTAGTAGGTTCAAAGGATAAATCAATAAAAATAGGGAAAATAGCTATGATGTCGTATGAAGATGGGGGCCTACCAGAAGAGATAGAAAGAGGATTAGAAGCCGAAGCGTTGTATGATCCAGTGAGCAATGCCTACTCGTTTGGGACGCATATTGCGGTGGTCGAGATTGATGCGGAATCGGGAGAGGTTAAATTGGAACGATACATTGCAGTCGACGATTGTGGTGTGCAAATTAATCCGTTGCTCGTGGAGGGACAACTGCATGGAGGCAGTGTGCAAGGAATTGGGCAGGCTTTGTATGAAAAAACTGTTTACGATAGTACAGGGAACTTACTTACAGGGACATTACAGGATTATGCACTCCCAAGGACATTTCACATACCAGATATAGAATTAGGATCAACAGTTACTCCTTGCCCTCACAACCCACTAGGGTCGAAGGGAGCGGGAGAATCAGGAGCCATAGCTGCACCTCCAGCTATAGTGAATGCAGTAATTGATGCGCTGCAACCATGGGGTATAAAATCAATGGACATGCCAATTACAGACGAATCTGTATGGCAAGCGATTAAAGAGAAAAAGATATAGGTATTTATTCAGATTTTAAGAATATCTGATCGTAAAAGTACACTGCTGCGATGGCTCCAAGGACTGGTGCAAGCATATAAATCCAAGCCACTCCCCAGAGATTGGGCCCCCCATAAATCGTATTAACGATATAGGGACCAAGAGATCTAGCTGGGTTGAACGATGCTCCAGAAATATTCCCTGTGGCGAATACGCCCATAGCAATGATGGACGCTATTCCGAATCCAGCAAAGTTTTCTGGTGCACGGGAATCGACTGCGAACGCCATAACACCGAACATTAAAAAGAAGGTAATAATGAATTCGACTAAAAATGCCTGACCCACAGTTACACCGGGGAAAGGTGCAGTTGCACCCATACCCCCGATAGTGGCAGCGACAGTACCACGAACTAGCACGAAAAGGATTCCTGCGATGGTTGCTCCAAGTATTTGGGATATAATATAAACAACACTTGTTTTTGCATCTATTCTCTTAGTAACCCAAAGTGCAATAGTAACGGCAGGATTAATATGAGCCCCAGATACACGTCCGAAGAGGTATATGGGGATACCTACTGCAAAAAGATGGGCGATTGCAATTCCGGTCCATCCAAGTGCACCATGACCTAGTCCATTTAAGATGAATGTATTAGATTCAATCGCATTGGGGACTGTTAGAAATTCAATTATTACGGAACCAACACCGAAGAATAAAATGGAAAAGGTTCCAAGGAATTCTGCGATGGCTTTTTGAGTTAATGTATAATCAGATGACATGCCTCAACATAGGCAAAATTGTTCAACATATTTCAATATTCGGTTATTGAAAACGCGAGGAACTTTTCTGTAAGCATATTACCGTTCCCGCGAAAAGAGGCGATATGAAATCTCTCAAAATAGTACTTCTAGGACCTCCTGGAGCGGGTAAAGGTACGCAAGGGAGCTTGATATCAAGATATTTTGAGATTGCACATATAACGACGGGTGATGCTTTGAGGATAAATCGAAATCTTAAAACGGAATATGGAACGCCGAGAAGTTTTATGGATCGGGGAGAACTAGTTCCGGATTCGATAGTCAACGAAATTGTAGAAATTGAAATTAAGAAAGGAGGAGGTTTTGTGTTGGATGGGTATCCCCGTAACAAGGAACAGGCAGAATATTTGAGTACGATCGCTGAGATTGATAAAGTGATATACTTACATGTGACAAATGAGGAATTGATTAAACGTCTTTCGGGGAGACGTGTGTGCCCGTCATGTGGTGAAAATTACCATATTGAATTCCGACCCCCGGAAAGGAATGGAGAATGTGATTCATGTGGTGACAAACTAATACAAAGATTGGACGATGAAAAAGATACTATTTTGAATCGATTGAGGGTATTTTCAGAATACACAAAACCTGTTTTAGAATATTATAACGATCGAGAAGGTTTTACAAAGATAGAAGGTAGAGACGGTCCAGAAGATGTTTGGGAAAGCATTAGAAAAATTTTCTAAGAGAGTTAAGTAAATGAGAAATACGAGAATGCCTACATACAAAAAATTTGAGGGGGAGAAATAATGGCCCGGATTGAAAGAAAAGTTGCAGGGTTAATCATGAGAGATGCGGGGATAGTGGAATCCATTCGAATCGTTCTCGAAAAAAGTGAAGACGGGGGAGTTGAATTGGACTGGGCAGATGTGAGAGGAGAGGTTACTAGTGGGCATTGGGGAAGGCTCATAGAAACTGGGATATTGAAAGAAGGGAAAAAAGGTTTTCAAGTTTCGGATGCGTTCACCATCAAACAGACGATAGAGAATTTTGATCAGCCTAGATCAAAGAAATCAAAAACAAAATTGGATGACGAAGGTAAATGGACGAAATGGGATAAGGGTGCTGCTGTTTTTGCAATATGTTTGTTTGCAGGGTATTCTTTTGCAGAGGTCAGAGAGGTAATTGGCAAAGTAGTGGATTTAGTGATAGGACCGATAGATGCGGTGCTTCCATTTTATCTTGTCATAATGATACTGGCATTATTTACGGGATTATATTCGACATTGCTCCAGGCTAATTTGATGAATATGGAAAAAATGGGAGAATATCAAATTGAAATGAAAGAATTACAAGAGCGGCAAAAGGCGGCTCAAAAAAGTGGGGATAAAGAGGAGATTGAGAGATTACGAGAAGAACAAATGGCAGCGATGGGGGATCAAATGGGAATGTTCAAATTGCAATTTCGCCCGATGGTTTGGATAATGGTATTTACAATACCAGTGTTCTTGTGGATATATTGGAAAATACTTAGTGGAAATATAGATTCAAATGAACTTACAATAATAGTTCCATTTGTAGGGGAAGCAGTTTGGATAGAGGGACTAGTAGGACCCATCCAACTATGGATTGTGTGGTACTTCATGTCTTCGATGGCATTTACCCAAGTGATCAGAAAGGCATTAAACATCAGAACGGGTGCAGCGTAGAAGGGATCTCTTTTTAATTAAGAGGACCAAATAGGTTACATGCTGTTAACCGTTTCAGGCCCGCCAGGAAGTGGTAAAAGTACTGTTGCGGAGGGAATAGCGGTTAGACTAAACCTAGAATATATAAGTGGGGGGAATATCTTTAGAGAGATAGCAGAAGAGCGCGGAATATCAGTAGGGGAGTTAAATAGAATTGCAGAAGGTGATGATTCCATAGATAGAGAATTGGATGAAAATATAAAACAGATTGCAGAAAAAGAAGATAACGCCGTGATAGAATCTAGACTGGCAGGATGGATGGCAGGTGAAAATGCAAATATACGGATATGGCTCGATGCACCAATTGACATACGCGCGAATAGAATTGCGAATAGAGAAGAGAAGGAGGTAGACCAAATTTTAAAAGAAACTATAGAAAGGGAAACTTCAGAAAATCATCGTTATGAGGAATATCATGGCATTGATTTTTCAGATCTATCGATATATGATTTGGTAATTGACACATCAAAAGAGGATGCAAATGGAGTAATAGATAAGGTAATACGATTTGCCGAGGGGTTTAGTGATGAAACTTAGAGGACCACCAGAAGAGAGAAGTATACCAGAGTTACTGTCATTTGGAGTAATAAATATAGACAAACCCATAGGTCCCTCTTCTCATCAAATCTCGGCGTGGGTCAGGGGAGCAGTAGAAGTAGATAAAACGGCTCATTCGGGGACGTTGGATCCGAAAGTCACAGGGTGTTTGCCAATCTTGTTAGGAGATGCAACGAGGTTATCAAAATTACTACTGGGTAAAAAAGAATATGTAGTGATATTGGAATTGCATGAAGATGGGAAAAAGGAAATAGAATTAAATCGGGTTTTAGAAGAATTTAAGGGGGAGATTTATCAAAAACCACCAAAAAAAAGTGCGGTTTCGAGAAAATTGCGGATTCGAGAGATATATGACATAGAGCTACTCGAAATCAAAGAGAGAAAGGCACTACTTAGGGTGAAATGTGAAAGCGGGACATATATTAGGAAATTGTGTCACGACATAGGTCTAGTTTTGGGGCATGGGGCACATATGGGAGATCTTAGACGAACTAAGAGCTACCCGTTTGATGATAGTGGGTTAACAAAATTGCACGAATTGGTCGATGCGATGAAAATTTGGAAAGAAGAAGGAAATGAAGAGTTAATAAGAGGAATAGTACACCCAGGAGAGTTGGTTTTGGAAGGAATACCAAAAATAATAATTTCACAAACCGCGGCCGTACAGGTGGCAAAAGGTGCCCCGGTATATGCACCAGGTATAATTTCTGCAGAGAAAGAAGAGGTCTTAACAGAAGGTATGGAAGTGGTGTGTTATACTCAGGAGGGTTCTGCCGTTTGTCTTGGAGAGTTTACTGGGAAAATTGATTCGAGTAAGGGGAAAGTAGTAGATTTAAAACGTGTATTAGTGTGAGATTGTGGAGATTCGAAGGGCTTAATGCCCGAACAGATCTACGATTGTTTTATGGGGCCGTGGGGTAGTTTGGTATCCTCGGCGACTGGGGGTCGTCGGACCTGAGTTCGAATCTCAGCGGCCCCAGTCAGACTTTATTTAACAGGGAGGGAGGAGAAAAATTTGAGAAGATTAAGTTAAAGTAAATTCGACGTTTAAAACGTTGGATACTTTTTGGTTTATTTGGTCCTTCAGGATAACTTTTGCATTGTAAACACCAGGAGATAGAGAAGTGGTTGAGAAACGAATGGCATGTGCAATGACTTGTACATCCCCAGGCGCACCTGTGCTTTCTGAAGTTTTAGATTTTGTTTGCACTACAGCAGAAGTTGATTTGTTTGTAATAGTAATTTGTTCTAGAACTTTGTATGTTCCAGATGGATGGAC